>QHPW01000098.1:0-4538 GCA_003219675.1 Verrucomicrobiota bacterium | reverse complement strand
CCCGAATTCACCGCCCCAGATCACCAGGGTGTCATCGAGCAGGCCACGTTGTTTAAGGTCTTTGACCAGCGCGGCACTGGGCTGGTCGGTGTCTTCGCACTGCTCTTTGATGCGTTTAGGGAGGTTGCCATGCTGGTCCCAGCCGCGATGGTAGAGTTGGACAAAGCGCGCGCCGCGCTCGGCCATTCGGCGGGCCAAAAGACAGTTGTAGGCAAAGGTGCCGGGTTTCTTTACGTCCGGACCGTACAGCTGGAGGACGTTCTCCGGCTCCTTCGAAATATCCGTGAGTTCGGGCACGGAGGTTTGCATCCGGTAGGCCATTTCATATTGCGCGATGCGGGTGTTGATTTCGGGGTCGGCAAAGGTCTGGTAGCGTTTGGCGTTCAACCTGGCCAAACCATCGAGCATCCGCCGGCGCGCTTCCGAACTGATGCCGGGCGGGTTTGAGAGATAAAGGACCGGATCGCCTTTCCCGCGGAATTGGACGCCCTGATATTCTGAAGGCAAAAAGCCGGCGCTCCACAACCGGGTATAAAGCGGCTGATCGCTCTCTTTGCCATTGGAGATCATGACGATGAAGGTCGGCAGGTTCGCGTTCGCACTGCCCAGACCGTAGCTGAGCCAGGCGCCCATGCAGGGGCGGCCGGGTTGCTGGAAACCGGTTTGGATGAAGGTGATCGCCGGGTCGTGATTGATGGCCTCGGTATTGACGGTCCTGACGATGCAAATGTCGTCCACAATGCTGCCGATGTGCGGCAAGAGTTCACTCACCCACGTGCCGGACTTTCCGCATTGCTTGAACTTGTAGATGGACCTCACCACCGGCAATGACTTTTGGCCCGAAGTCATGGTGGTGATGCGCTGGCCCATGCGAATGGAGTCGGGCAGTTCGGTCTGGTGAAGCTTGTCCAGGGTCGGTTTGTAATCGAGGAGTTCCATTTGCGAGGGTCCGCCCGCCATGAACAAATAAATCACTCTTTTGGCCCTGGGCGCGAATTGCGGAAGGCCCAGCAGCCCTTTGGTTTTGGCGGACTCACCGGCAAGCGCTTCGAAAAGGCCGGGGTTCAACAGCGACCCCAGCGCGGCCACCCCAATGCCGGTGGTCATGCGACCGAAGAAATGGCGACGCGTCAGCAAGAGTTCGTGTTCTCGAATCGGGTGCATAAGGATCAATTCACTTTACCACGAATGAACACGAATGAACACGAATTGATTTCGATGCACCCGGCTCGAAAGGACGGAAGGCGCTCCGCCACAGCAACAGGAGCCATTAGATTTCTGACGTCGACTCCCGAAGGGTGGGCCGCATTCATATGTATTGGTGTTCATTCGTGGTTTGGTTCTACTCAACCCTTAGTGACGGTTTCGTCCAGATTCAGAATCATGCTCGCAATCGCCGTCCATGCGGCCAGCTCACTGTTGTCGAGGTCCGGCCTGGCTTTGAAACCGCCGACACCGAGCAGTTTTTCCGCAGCGCTTTTGTCTTTGCGATATTCGGCGAGTTGTTGCTGGTAAACATCCAGGAGCACCTTGATTTCATCGGCGCCGGGGGTTCGAGCAGTCGCCAGCCGAAACGCGTAAATGATCCGTTTTTGAGGGTCATCCGCAGCCTCGGTCATGATGCGTTGCGCAAAGGCGCGCGAGGCTTCGACAAACTGCGGATCGTTCAGCAGCGTGAGCGCCTGCAGCGGCGTGTTCGTGCGCGGGCGGCGAACCACGCAATACTCGCGCGTCGGGGCGTCGAAGATCAGCATGTTCGGCGGCGGGCTTTGGCGTTTCCAGTAGATGTAGAGGCTGCGGCGATACTGCGCCTCGCCGATGTCCGGCACGTATTTTTGGGAATTGTTATAGGAGACCGCCTCCCAAAGTCCGGACGGCTGCCATGGCTTGGAGCTGTGGCCGCCCTCTTTTTCAACCAGCAGGCCGCTGACAAACAAGGCTGTGTCGCGCACTTCCTCGGCATCGACACGAAACCTTGGTCCACGGGCGAGCAATCGGTTTTCGGGATCTTTGGCGAGCAATTCCGGGGTCACGCGGGACGATTGCCTGTAAGTGGCCGAGGTGACAATGAGGCGTTGCAGGTGTTTGACGTCCCAGCCGGAACCGATGAATTCGGTCGCGAGCCAGTCGAGTAACTCGGGATGGGACGGCCGCTCGCCTTGAACGCCGAAATCTTCGACGGTCTTTACGATACCTACGCCAAAGCATTGTTGCCAGAAGCGATTCACGTTCACTCGGGCGGTGAGCGGGTGGGCGGGATCGACGAGCCATTTCGCAAGACCAAGACGGTTCCTGGGGGCGTCCTTGGGCCACGGCGGCAGAATAGCCGGAACGCCGGGTTCCACCTTTTCGCCCTTCCTGTCGTATTCGCCGCGCATGAGCAGGAAGGTATCGCGCGGCTTGTCCGCTTCCTTCGCCACCATGGTGGTCGGGATCTCCTTCTCAACAACGTCGTTTTCCTCTCGCCATTGGGCCACGTTATCGAAGACATCCTTGAGCTCCGGCGAGACCGCCCGGCGATAAAAATCCCGCAGCGAAGTCTTGTCGTTGCCCGCGGGATCGGCTGTGGTCGCCAGGATGGCGGCAATGGGACCCGGAAGATTGTCGGCGTCATTGAGGTCGGCATTGAAGGTGAAGTAGCAAGCACCCTGATAATTCACCACTTTGACCAGGATCCTGTTTTCACCCTGCTTCAGGTCCACGGAGAATTTTGCCGGTCCATCTTCGGGTTTTCGTTTGGCGGATTGTTCCAGCACGATCCGGCCGTTGACCCAAACCTTGAAAAGGTCGTCCGCGCGCGCCGTGAGATCCACTCTCCGGTCAGCCGGAACCCTGAGGGCGCGATACAAGTAATAGACGCCATGAACGCCGTGCAACTCGTCCACGAGCAGGTGTGTCTTGCCATCGGCGAAATCGTCTCTGGCGTTCCAGCGAATTTCCTCGCGCACGCCCGGATACGCTTTGTTGAGATCAACTTCCTTTTCGGGGTCGTATTCGGTGGCGAAGCCTGTCGCGAGGCCATCCGATTTGAACGGTCCGACCACCTGCCAAGGTTTCTGTTTCGGCGGAATCAACAGCGCCACGAGTTCGTCATTTTGCGCCGCAGCCAGTCGAAAATGACCGGGGGCGCGCGTTGAGGTTGAAGCCGGGTAACGCAAACGAACGCGAACCTCCGAATTCGTCTTCGTCTTCACTGGTTCACCCAGGACGAACAGAGCGGTGTGCGGTTCGGCCATCGTGTTCGTCGGAATAGTCCATGCAGATTCAACATTGCCGTCGATAGCCTTGCCGATTTCCTTGTCTGCTTCCGAGGAATCAGCGACCGCCCGCGAGAACTTAAGCTTCTTCGGCTCGCCGGCCTTGCCTTCGTGATCGATCGTAACCAGTTCCGCCTCGAACTCAGACAACTCAAACCTGCCGTCCTCGGCGCGGGCGCTTTCCTGGTCGGGCAGCAGGCCGCGCGGGAAGGTTTCGAGTCGAAACGCCGCGATGCTTCCTTCATCGAGCTTGATCGTCGCCTCATGAACGTCTTGTCCCGGTTTCAATCCTTCGACGATTACGGAATGGTCGTCGAGAACCTTGAATTCGGCGCCGTTGGTCGATTGCAGGCCCAGCGGAACGGCGACGGTCCAGCCGGAGTTCAACTTTTCATGCCATTGGTTCGCCCACCGAGCTTGTTGCGCGTCAAGTTCCGGCATCGGCAAGCCAAACTTCGCCTGGCCTTCGTCGATGTGTTTCTTCAACCATTGCTGGCGTTCGGTCTGTTCTTTTGTCGGAAGTTTTATGAATGGGTTTGGGTTCGGCCGGTTGCCATCCATGATGGACTCATCCAGGTTGTTGAACAGCGCGTAGAGGCCGTAGTACTCGCGGTGCTGGATGGGGTCGTATTTGTGGGTGTGACAACGGGCGCAAGTCATCGTGAGCCCCAGCCAGATGGTGCTCGTGGTCTCAACACGGTCGAAAGTGTATTTGCATTTGTACTCGTCTTCGATGGCCCCGCCCTCGCCGGTGCTCATATTACAACGGACGTAACCCGATGCGATTTTCTGCCCGGTCGTTGCCTCCGGCAGCAAGTCCCCCGCCAGTTGTTCGGTGGTGAACTCGTCGAACGGCACGTTTTCGTTGAAGGCGTTGATGACCCACTCGCGATAAGGCCAGATGCTGCGTTCGGAATCGATATGGTAGCCGTGTGAATCGGCGTAGCGGGCAGCGTCGAGCCAGTAACGCGCCTGGTGCTCGCCGTAACGCGGCGAGTTGAGCAGCCGGTCCACCAGCTTGTCGTAGGCGTTCGGATTCCTGTCCGCAAGGAACGCGTCCACTTCCTGCGGGCTCGGGGGCAAGCCGGTCAAATCGTACGTCGCGCGGCGAATCAGCGTCGGTTTGTCCGCGTCTGGCGAAGGTTTCAGTCCCTCTTTCTCCAGGCGCGCGAGAACGAAGTAATCGATTTCATTTCGCAGCCATATTTTATTCTTCACCTCAGGCAGTGGCGGGCGCACCGGTTTGACGAACGCCCAGTGGCTTTGCCACTTTGCCCCTTC
>QHPW01000421.1 GCA_003219675.1 Verrucomicrobiota bacterium | reverse complement strand
AGCGCCGGTCTCCGACCCGGCGTGTTGCGTCAAATGCCGCCGACGCGCCGGGTCTGAGGCCGGCGCTCCAATGGCAGCGCGAATACTGGGACACGTTCATGCGCGAGGAGGAACAGGAACGAAAAGCCGTTCGTTACATTGAGAACAACCCGGTGAAGACGAACTTGTGCCGGACGGCAACAGATTGGCCGTTCAGCAGTGCAAGGTTTCGAGATGAATTTGGCCGGCTGGTTTTGCCGGGACGCGGGGTGGCGGGCGAGTGACAGCAAGGCTCCAGGCGGTCAATCTTTCCGATTGAATAAATGAGCCAGTGTGTTGCCGGCGTTGAGCGCGCTGCATCGAGATTGATTACTACCAGCACGGCGGCATTTTACCTTATGTGCTGCGACAACTGGTGGCCAAAGCGTAAAAACTGGAGCGCCGGTCTCCGACCCCGGCCCGGCGCAATGCGAAGCCCAACCGACGCGCCGGATCGGAGACCGGCGCTCCGAGGACATGCCGCCGCGAACCAAACGTGACTCCCTGCGCGACGCTTTCTACCGCAAGCCGCGCCACTACTTGGTGTCGGTGCGGTACAAATCGTCGGAGGACGGGTGCCGGCTGTCCTCCCAGACCTTGTTCGGTCCCGCCGAACGGATCATTACGGAGTCGTGTGAGAAATAGAACTGGAGCGGGGTTCCCCAGGTGTCCACAATCTCGCCTTTGTCATTTTTCTTGGCGTTGGCGGTCGCGAAGATGACCACCTTGCCCTCGGCCTGACCGGACAGCGCCGCGGAGATCTCGGCCGGGGTGCCGGTCGGGTAGTGTTTGAAGAACGCTTTGTACTGTTGAAGCCCCTGGATCAGCCGGTCCGCGTCCGCTTGAAACTCGGCGACCTTGGGATCGATCGGCATGAGCGACTTGTTTTTCACGTACAGGTATCCTCCTCCGAACACGACCAGCACGATCACGATTACTGCGACTGCTTGTTTCATAGGGTCTTGGTTTCCGCTTTCTCGACCGGGTTTTTGTGAGCACGGTGGGCGGTCGATGGGGCCGCCGTGCTTGCGCGAACAACCATTTCCGCCGGAAGTCGCTTGGGTTCCGGACGCTCCCCATGCAGGAGCTTGAGCATGGAATTCATCGCGGCGACGCCGAGTCGGAATTTCGGCTGGCGAATGGTCGTCAGCGGCACGCGAAAATACTGGCTCATAAGTACGTTTCCGAAACCGACGACGGAAAGTTCTTCCGGGATATTGATTCCCTGGTTCAAAAAGACGGTGGCCGCGCCGATGGCCACAAGGTCGTTGACCGCCTGGACGGCGGTGACATCGGTTCCTTCGTTCAACATCTGCAACGCGGCCTTTTCGCCTTCCTCGATCGTGCCGCCGGCGTTGAACACCCGTTTATCCTCCACCTCGATGCCGGCTTCCCGCAGCGCGCGGCGATAGCCCTCGAACCGTTCCTGCGCCCAGGGCGAAACCTGCGGGCCGGCGAAAAAGGCGACGCGTCTGTGGCCGAGTTCCAGCAAATGTTGCGCGGCGACGTAACTGCCCTGCACGTCATCGGTCTCCACGTTGACGAACTGACTGCAAAACGGGGCGGCGTGGCCGAGGATGACCGTGGGAATGCCGCAACGATGGAGTTCCTGGTAAATCGGCGCCTCCGTCCCGAGACGGTAAACCGGGGAAATAAAAAGGCCGTCCACGCGTCGCGAGATAAGCCGGCGTATGGCACTATCCTCGCGCTCGGACAGGTTCAACGTGTGGCTGAGAATGACCTCGTAGCCAAGTTCGTGCGCGCGTTCTTCAATGGCCATCACCACGCGCGCGAAGATCGGGTTGGTCATCGCTGAAACGATCAACCCAAACAGCTTGGTCGTTCGCGTGCGCAATCCCTGGGCCAGCGAGTCCGGCACGTAGCCCATTTGCTGCGCCAGGGCGCGAACACGGGCTTTGGTGGCGGCGGAGATGTCCGGCGCGTCGCGCAGGACTTTCGAGACGGTCATGACCGAAACGCCCGCCCGTTCAGCAATGTCTTTTAATCTAACCACAAATTCCGGACTTTGGACTGCCGGCCCACCAGACGTTCGAACCGCTCCAGTGCAGCTTCTGACGGAGCGTTTCGAAGAATGAACTCCCGACCAGCCGCAACAGGCGCACGGCCCGTTGACTGCGCCGGATCATCACCGAGTCTCCGGCCACGAGTTGGGTTTGCACCTGCCCGTCGGCGGCCAAAATCGTGTCCATACGCTGACTCAACACTCTGACCTGCACGATGGAGTTCAGGCTCACGATGACCGAACGATTCGAAAGTGTGTGGGGACAAATCGGAGTCAACGTGAACACGTCCGCATTCGGGCTGACGATGGCGCCGCCCGCCGCAAGCGAATAGGCCGTCGAGCCGGTGGGTGAACTGACAATCAGTCCGTCGCACCGATAATGCGTCAACACCGCGCCGTCCACGCCGACTTCCAGTTCGATCAGGCGCGGAACCGTGCCGCGGCTGACGACGAAGTCGTTCAGCGCGATCTGCTGGACGGTCTTGCCCTGGGTTTGTGCCCGGGCTTCGATCAACCACCGTTGTTCGACTTCAAAATGTCCGGACCAGACGCTCGCCAGCGCTTTCGGGAGCTGGTCCGAAGACACGGCCGTCAAAAAGCCCAGGCCGCCCACATTGATGCCGAGGATCGGTGTGTCGCACCCGGCCACTTCGCGCGCCACGCGCAGCATCGTGCCGTCGCCGCCGAAAACCAGGATCAAATCAGCCTGCTCGGTCAGCCGGCGGGCGTCTGCGCTTACGGTCGCCTTCAATCCGGCGAGATCGGCGGTCACTTTGTCGCTCAGGACGATCCGGCCGGCTTCTGAAATCATCGCGGCGGCCTTTTGCACTGCCGGGCGGCAGTTGACCTTTTCCGAATTGGCGATAAGCCCAACGCGTTTGATTTTGTCAGCCAGTTTTTTCAAGCAGTGCCAGGAATTCCTTGTTGCCAGCCGGCCCGAGCAGCGGCGATTCCGTGACTCCTTTCCAACGCAGGTGTCCGTCCGCCGCGACAAATGCCTCCAGTTCGCGCAGGACGCGCCGGTGGATCCGCGGATCGGTGATCACCCCGGCGCCTTTGTCCGCTTCCGCCTTGCCGGCTTCGAACTGAGGTTTGATGAGGGCCACAATCGTGCCGCAACTTCGCAGAACCGAGGCTGCGGCGGGAAGGAGCTTCCTGAGCGAAATGAACGAGCAATCGATGACGACCAGGTCCACCGGCTGAAACGGCTGCGGAAACTTCGCCGGTGCCAGATCGCGCGCGTTGATTTTGTCCATGACCACAACGCGCGGATGCCGGCGGAGTTTCCAGGCCAGTTGACCGTGGCCGACATCGACGGCGAAAACTTTCTTCGCGCCGCGTTGCAGCAGGCAATCGGTAAAGCCTCCGGTGGAAGCGCCGATATCCACCGCGGTCAGACCCTGAACACTGAGTTGAAAATGTTGCAACCCGTGTTCAAGCTTGTGACCGCCGCGGCCGACATACTTTTCCACGGCGTCGAGTTCGATCTGATCGTCCGGCCCGGCAGGATCGCCTGGTTTTCGCGCCGGCTGCCGATTGATTTTGACCAGGCCGGCCATGATGGCGCGCCTGGCCTTCTCCCGGCTTTCGCACAACCCGCGTTCCACAAGAGCCTGGTCGAGGCGGGGCATGAGAATTCGGGGTTGGGGAGAAGAGGGCACAAAGCGCCGGCGGCAGTTCGGAGCGTGTGCCAGTTTCATGGCGGATGCGGCGCTCCGGAGGCCGCGTTCGGGCTAGACCTTGCCCTGGACAATGCGGAGTTGAGTGTCGCGATAGACATTGAAAAAGAGGTCATTATCGGCGACGACGCGCTGGACGATCGGGCCCAGGATATTCGGGCCAAGCAAGCCGAGTTCTTCGCGATTGACGACGGCGTGCACGCTATGTTGGAAAGCCTGTATGGCGCTGAGCGTGCTCACGGAACTGCCCAGCAGAATAAAGATGGTGTGCCGTCGCGAAGGCATGGACATTTGTTGAATGAATTGCAGCGTCAGGTTCTCCTCCGGCGCGTTGCAGGCGAACAATTCCTCGATCAGCACGACGTGATATTGAATTCGCCCGAAACGGAGGGAGAAATCGTCGTGGTTACTGGCGGCATGAACCTTGTAGCCGACTTCAGCCAAAACGTTTTTCGCCGCGTCCAGCCATTCCGGCGTGCTGAGAGCCAGCAGGGCCGGTTTGTCGTTCGGGCCGATGAATTCGAGTTCGTAGGACATGGCTATTTCAGTTTCAGCGTGGTCGGAATCGGCGGCGCTCCGGCTTTCTTGGCCTCTTGAATCGTCCTCATCCGCAGGTTGGACACGTCACTGGTGGATTCGCCTCGCTTCTTCTTGACGTTGTCCACGCCGCGCGACACGACGCTTCGTTTGGTGCAGTAGAGCAGGGCGGTTTCCTCGCTGACAAGGCCCTGCTCGTAGGCCTCGAGCGCCGCATGGTCGAACGTCCGCCAGCCGAAGGTGTAGCTCGCCTCGATGATTTCGTAGAACGTTTTCCCCTCGCTTTCGCCGAGCTGGATGCTCTCCTTGGTGCGGAGGTTGGAACCCATGATCTCCAACAACGCCGCCCGGCCCCCGCCGATTTTCGGGGCCAGCCTCTGACTGACCACCCAGCGCAACGTGTCTGCCAGGCGCACGCGGACCTGTTCCTGTTCCTCGGTTTCGAACATGCCCACGATACGGTTGACGGTCTGGCCGGCGTCGATCGTGTGCAGCGTCGCCAGAACCAGGTGACCGGTTTCCGCTGCCGTCAAGCCGATTTCAACCGTTTCACGGTCGCGCATTTCGCCGACTAGAATCACTTTGGGCGCCTGGCGCAGCGCGGCGCGCAGGCCGCTGGCAAAGTTGTTGAAGTCGATTCCCAGTTCGCGCTGGTTGAAAGTCGCCTTCTTCTGCGGGTGAACGTACTCCACCGGGTCTTCAAGGGTAATGATATGGATGGATTTGTTTTCGTTAATCTCGTCCAGCAAGGCGGCCAGCGTCGTGGTTTTGCCGGACCCGGTGGCGCCGGTAACCAGAATCAGGCCGGTCTTTTCCTTTGAAACCTGGTGAAATATTTCCGGCATGGAAAGGTCTTCCAGAGTCGGGATCTGGGTGTTCAGCTTTCGCAGGACCACCGAGTAATTGCCGCGTTGCGAGAAGATGTTGACGCGGAACCGGGCTTTGCTGCTCAGGGTGTAGGAGGAGTCGCAGGAACCCGTGCGCAGCAGGTCTTCCGTCAGTCTGCGGTTGCCGCCAATCAAATTGAGCGCAATCATCTCGGTTTGAAACGGAGTCAGCCTGTCGAGGGGCGGGTCAATCGGCACCGGCACCAGTTCGCCGAACGATTCCACCTGCAGCGGTTTGTCCACCGTGAAATTGAGGTCGGACACTTCCTGCTGGGACTCCAGCATCTTACTCAGTATGAAATCCAGTTCGTTTCGGCGCATGAACGTTCCTTTCGCTTAGGTCTCGTCGTCATCCGGCGGCGTGGTGAGGAACTGCCGGAATTTCTTTTTATCCAGACTTTTGTCGTAGGCTTCCTCGGCGGCGATCCGCTTCATCCGCAAATGCTCCATGATGGAGTCGTCCAGCGGCTGGTTGCCCAGCTTCTTGCCGACCTGGATCATGCCCGGAATCTGATGCGTCTTGCCTTCGCGCACCAGGTTCGCAATGGCGGTGGTGAACACCAGAATCTCCATCGCGGCGACACGCCCCTTTTTGTCAACGCGCCGGAACAGGCTCTGGGCGACGATGCCTTTGAGCGATTCAGCCAGCGTGGCCCGAATTTTGTTCTGCTGATCCGCAGGGAAAACGTCGATAATGCGATCCACGGTTTTGGCGGCGCTCTGGGTGTGCAGCGTGCCGAAAACCAGGTGACCGGTGCTCGCCGCGGTCAGCGCCAGTTCGATGGTCTCGAGGTCGCGCATTTCCCCGACCAGAATGATGTCGGGATCTTCGCGCAACGCGCCGCGCAACGCGGCGGCAAACGACTTGGTGTGAACCCCCACTTCGCGATGGTTCACCAGACAGTTCTTGCTTTCGTGCACGAACTCGATCGGGTCCTCGACGGTGATGATGTGATCGCGCCGATTCTTGTTCGCGTAATCAACGATTGCGGCGAGCGTCGTGGACTTGCCGGAGCCGGTCGGACCCGTGACGACGACGAGGCCCTTGTGCAGCCCGGCGAATCCTTGGACGGAATCTGGCGGAAGACCGCGGCGCAGCCGTATTTCTGGTTGAAGAAATTGGCCCGGAAACGCGACACGTTCGGGATTTCGTAGCCGAAGTCCACGTCGCCGGTTTCTTCGTACTGTTTGATTTTGTAGTCCGGCGCGATTTCGTAGAGCATCGCCTTGAGGGTGTCGTTGTCCAGCGGCGGATAATCGACACGATGAAGTTCGCCGTTGATGCGCAGCATGGGCGAATTGGCCGCGGAGAGGTGGAGGTCCGAAGCTTTCTGCTCGAACATCAGATTGAAGAAGGCGTCAATTTTGGCCATAAATGCGTTCCAAGTTACTCAATCAGCGATTTTTTAACTGATTCGACTTACCACTGCAAGCAATGTTACTGCCACCATGAACAAGCTCCGTGAAATCATCCGTCGCGAGATTGGACCGTGCGGCGCCATTTCATTCGCCCGCTTCATGGAGCTATCACTTTATTGTCCAGAATTTGGATATTATGAACGATTAGCGAACACACCCGGCCGCGGTGGCGATTTCTACACCAGCGTCAGTGCCGGCAGTTTGTTCGGCAGATTGCTCGCATTTCAATTCGCCAGGTGGATTGAAGAAACAGGCCTCGAACGGTTCCAACTGATCGAAGCCGGCGCGCACGATGGCCGGCTGGCCCTGGACGTTCTCAACTGGTTTCAATCGCGCCGGCCGGACTTGCTCGAAAAACTTCAATACGGGGTTCTGGAGCCGTCGCTCCGGCGGCAGCGGTGGCAGGAAAAGGCCCTCAACCCCTTCGCCGCCCGGGTCCGGTGGTTTGATTCCTGGGAAAAAGTGCGACGGCACGGTGTTCGCGGAGTCATTTTTTCCAACGAACTGCTCGACGCCATGCCGGTGCATCGCTGGGCCTGGGATGCCCATGGGAGAAAATGGTTCGAGTGGGGTGTCGCCGTGGAAGGCGCGCATTTTGTCTGGCAGAGAATGCCGACAGCGCGGGAGTCCGCGGTCGAAAGTCCGGAGTCCAAAATGTTCTCTCCGCACCGCGCAGACTGCGTTCCGGGCTTTGACCTGCCCGCCGGGTTGCTGGCGGTGTTGCCCGATGGTTTCGCCGCCGAAATCTGTCCCGCTGCAGTCGAGTGGTGGCGTCAAGCTGCTTCGGCGTTGAAGTGTGGCCGCTTGCTGACCTTCGACTACGGTCTGACAGCCGAGGAGTTTTTTTTGCCGCAACGAGCGCAGGGAACCTTGCGCGCCTGTCATCGCCATCGTTTGAGCGATGACCTGCTGGCGAACGTCGGCGAGCAGGACCTGAGCGCGCACGTCAATTTCACCGCGCTGCAATCGGCGGGGGAGTCCGCCGGCCTTAAAAACGAAGGACTGTTCTCGCAGACGGAATTCCTGACGCGCATTGCCGAGGCGGCCTGGAAGGCGAGGTCCGTTTTTGGCGATTGGACACCGGACCTCGCGCGGCAGTTCCAGACCCTGACCCATCCGGAACACCTGGGACGACGATTCCGCGCTTTGATTCAGGCGCGCTGACGCTTCTCGCGCCGTCGCGGCCTGACCACCCAGAACGTCAGCGCGACGAACAGGAAAAAGGAGGCGTAGATGAGGGTGAATGTTTTTTCACTCCAATCGTGAAACAGAATCCGTCCGAACCAGTGTTGAATGAACGACCCGGTATAGCCCGCCTCTTCGCCGGCGTGAATTCGTAACTGGTTCTCCCAGGTCGTCAGCGGACAGATGAACCCGGCCAGCGCTTCGGCCAGCACCAAGCCGATGGCGGCAAGGTGAGCGATGCGAAACCGCAGGTCGCGTACGAAAGCCCAGCGACAAAAATAACCAACCCAGATCACCACGAACCCCAATACGACGAATGCCACGAAGCCAAAGTGAATCAGCAACACCAGGTCCGCCAGGAGCGAATAAATGTTTTTGGCCGTCTGCATGGTTTCACCATCACAAATCCTTCGGAGAGTGGAATCAAATCGGGCGCGGCTGCCCCGGGGCATTCACGGCGAAAGCATATTCTTTGACAATGGTGCCACCGATCAAGTGTTCCTGAATGATCCGTTCCAGAACTTCCGGCGTGCACGAGTGATACCAGACCCCTTCGGGATAAACCACGGCAATCGGACCCTGTGCGCAGACGCGCAGGCAATTGACCTTGCTGCGATACACCAGCGGTTCCGGCCCGACGAGATCCAACTCCTTCAGCCTCGCCTTTAAGAACTCCCAGGACCCAAGTCCTTTTTCCTTCGGGGCACACTTCGGCTCCGTCTGGTCCGCGCATAGAAATATGTGGCGCCGATATTTCTCCAGTCCGAGCGACAACGCCACATTCTGCAAGGTCGAATCGTTCATCAGAGCGCCGTGAGTGTAACCGCTACGGGTCAAATGGCTACAGTCCAATCTCCTGCCTGCCGCGTCTGCGACCGGGGGAAAATCATTCTTGCCTGAAACCGTTTTTGCGCCTTAAGTCCCTGCCAAAGTCCGACAGCAGAACCGACATGCCTGGCATCCTTTATCAACCCTCAAGCCGGAGACGGTTTGTTTTCACTGCTGCCAAGGCCTTCGCTGGCGCGTTCCTGATTCGAGAGCTCAACCTCATTGGCGAGGAGGTTGCACAAAAATCCGCTCATTTCGCGCTGCTGTCGGATACTCACATTCCCGCGGATCCGAAAAACGAGTATCGAGGATTTTTCCCGTGGGAGAACCTCAAGAAAACAGTTCCGCAAGTAGCCGACGCCCGTCCGGAAGGCGTGATCATCGACGGCGACGCCGCCAGACTGACGGGCGAGACAGCGGATTATGAGGCCGTCAAACAATTGCTCGCGCCGCTGGCCGAACGGATGCCGGTTTTCATTGGCCTTGGGAATCACGATGACCGGGAGAATTTCTTCAAGGTATTTGCGAACCCGCCCGGGACGCGCCAGAAGATTTCCGGAAAACACGTGCTCGTCATCGAGCGCCCGTCGCTTCGCTTTGTGATCCTTGACTCGCTGCTTTACACCAACAAGGTCGCCGGACTGCTGGGCAAGTCCCAGAGAGAATGGCTCGGCCGGTTCCTGGAAAATGCCGACCCGCGGCCGACGATCCTTTTTGTTCATCATACGCTCGGTGACGGGGACGGAGAACTGCTCGACGTCCAACGTCTTTTCGAGCTGGTCCGGCCGCAGAGGAAAGTGAAAGCAATCTTTTACGGGCACTCGCACAAATACGCCTTCAGTCAGGACGACGGGATTCACCTGATCAATATTCCGGCGGTAGGCTACAATTTCAGCGACGAGGAGCCCGTCGGCTGGGTTGATGCTCTCTTTACTTCGGAGGGGGCCGATTTGAAACTGAACGCGTTCGGCGGCAATCGCGAAGGCGACGGAAAGACAAAATCGCTGTCGTGGCGATCTTGACGTCGCCGTTGGTCCGCCCGAACTGCGCGGTGTAACCGCAACCTTCAGTTTGCGCCTCGCCATTGGAACAGTTTCTTGCTGCCCTGGACGTGAACAGGCCGAAGCAGTCTGATATGTCCGCGCCGTGAAACGGAACTCAAAAGCCCTGCCGCCATTGCCGCAGCGCGCCGCGAAAATGCTCGCGCGGCTGAAGCGCGTCCGCGGGATGAGCGACGATGAAAAATCCGTTCACGCTCTCGGATTGGCCGCAACTCCCGAAGAACGATGGCAACTCAACGAAGACTTCCTCCGGTCGCTCGGCTATTGGAAGCCAAAAGCAAAAAGGAGATTACGACGATGATTGTCCCGATTGACCGCGGTCGCTACGCCGGTCAGGATCGCCACTCTGGCTGCTCCGGCAGGCAGGCGTCGAATGCTTTAACCAGACTCGCTTCGTATTCGCCGGCGTACGTGCCGCCGAAGAAGCGGTCGAGTCCTTCCCGGTAGAGCCGTTCCCACGACGCCTCTTCGTCGCCGGGGTTGATCGGGAAAAACACCGCTCCGTTGGACCTGGCCGCTTTGAAATCTCCGGGCGCGTCCCCGATCATCATGACCTTGTTCGGTCCGTATTTCACGGCTGCGGCGAATTTCAAATGCTCGGTCTTGGTACCCATTTCCTGGCCGGCGATGATCTTCACGAACTTGTCAATGCCATGCTCGGCCCACTCGCGTTTGAGCGCTTCGGCGGGCGTCTGCGAAATGCACATGGCGTCCGCCTTCTGATTGATCTTCTGCAAACATTCGCGCACCAACGGAAACGGCGGAACACCTTTGACGATGTCCTCGATCTGCGCGTTGACGGCGTCCGACCAGCGCTTGACCTGTTCCAGCCCCTTGTTGCCGTTCTTCACTTCGGCCTTGAGCGTCGCGTTGCCGAGTTTCGTCTCCCGCTTGACCCATTCGTCGAGCGCGGCGAGGTCGGGCATCTTCACGCCGCGTGCGGCGACCTGCGGGCGCGCGCCGAGCAGCTTGACCGCCCTGGACAACGCCGGAAAACGGTTCGCGCCGCGGTCTTTCGAGTAAAGGTTGACGAACTCCCAGACCTCGCGGGCGTATTTGCTCACCGCCTGCAGCTCGAAATGCTTGATGAACATCGGCGCGAAACATTCCTTGTGCTTGATCTCCATGCTGTCGAAGATGCAACCGTCGGAATCAATGCCCACAAAGAATTCCCTGGTCGGTTTGAAATCACGCAAGATTTGTGCAGGGTCACTCATAAAATTCAGTCGCAAAGTAGGC
>QHPW01000096.1:8235-8943 GCA_003219675.1 Verrucomicrobiota bacterium | reverse complement strand
TGCCGCCGCTGAAGTGCACTGCCGTTGGCGGACGGCAGACCCCGAATCACGAGGGCAACATCTACGATCATATCGAGGTGAATTACGAGTGGTCCAACGGCGTGCGCGGTTTCATGGCCCAACGACAGATTGCCGGCTGTCACAGCGAGACCAAGGACTACATCACCGGCACCAAAGGCATCGGATTGCTTGGCGGCCGTCGCGGGGCCGAATTCACCGGCGAAACGACCTGGCATTACCAGGGGCCGGAAACCGAGAGCCAGATGTTCGGCAGCATGTATCGGAATGAGCACGTGACTTTTCTGCGCTCGATTCGCGACGGCAAGCCGATCAATGACGGCGAGCATATGTGCAACACCACGCTGGTGGCGATCATGGGCCGCATGGCGGCTTATACCGGCCAGGAAATCACCTGGGAACAGGCGTTGAATTCCAGGGAGCGACTCGTGCCGGAGCAGCTCGACTGGAACATGAAGCTGGCGGTGCCTGCCCTCGCGACGCCGGGCATTACAAAATTTGTTTGAACGGACCTGTTTCATCCAGGCAATAGCCGTTGATCCCCCATCCCATGCAAACCGATTTAAACCGCCGGGAATTTCTCAAGGTCAGCAGCGGCGCGCTGGCCGCCGCCGCGTTCAGTTCAACTCCTGTGATCGGCGCGGACGCCGTTACCAGGAAAAGGAACATCAAAAAAGCCATCATGTACGC
>QHPW01000096.1:0-8124 GCA_003219675.1 Verrucomicrobiota bacterium | reverse complement strand
TTGGAACAAGCCGGTGTCGGACCCGGATCCGAAAGTGCGCGAGGAGGGACTGGAAGGGCTGAAGCAGGCGCTGCGCGATGCGAAACGTTACGGCGCGAGCTCGGTCCTGTTCGTGCCGGCAGTGGTGAACAAGCAGGTTTCTTACGCCGATGCCTACAAGCGGTCGCAGGAGGAGATTCGCAAGGCCATTCCTTTGGCCGAAGAACTTGGCGTGAAGATCGCCATTGAGAACGTCTGGAACCATTTTCTCCTCAGCCCGCTGGAGGCGGCGCGGTATGTGGACGAGTTCAACAGTCCGTGGGTCGGCTGGCATTTCGACGTTGGGAATGTCATCACCTACGGCTGGCCGGAGCAGTGGATTCGCATTCTCGGCAAGCGCATCCAGAAGCTGCACATCAAGGAATTCAGTCGCGACAAGGCGAACAGCCAGGGGCTTGGGAAAGGTTTCAACGTCGAGTTCCTGAAAGGCGACGACGATTGGCCGGCGGTGATGCATGCGCTCGACGAAATTGGCTACAGCGGATGGGGCGCATCTTTGCCAGTTGAGCACGGCCCGTTTTGGGAGAGGTGCCGGGCCCGAGCCGACCGACTCTCTTGCCGGGTGAATCAAAACGCTTTCGGCCTGCAATCCTGTATTCCTCCTGGTCTTCCGCCGCCAGCCCCGGGGCGGGTGAGGGGTCGGTGCCGTTCCCTGATAGGTCGATGGTGTTCGTCTGAATTGTTTCCGGATCGGCTCAAGTTGCGAAGTTCGCACGACTCCCCTCAACGCGCCTGCCATCGAACCTCGTAGCAGCCGACGTGAGGAGGCTCTGGCTCAATTCCGCGTTCCGCACTCCGCGTTTGAAAAGTGAGCCTCCTCACGTCGGCTGCTGCGGTTGAGGGGGTTCAATGCGTGAAATTTTTTCAGGGATGGAGTGAGGGGGCCGCTGGCAGGTTTAAGTGCGCCTGTGCCTCCAAATTCCCGTGCCTGAAGGCAAGAAACCTGCTATGAAAGTGTGGTTTCCAAAAATGACAGCTTTATTGTGACGCGAAAATTGTCAGTGGTTGTGTTCTTTGTCGTGGTTTGGGCAAAGGACTTTCCGAAGCGTCACCGGCCGACCCCACCGCGTGGAGAGCCCTCGACTTCGACGACTCCTCCTGGGCCACGGGCCAGGCCGCGTTTTACTATGAGAACCAGCCCGGCGGCGCCACGGAGTACACCGGCAACACGCTGCTGGACGACATGTTCGGCGGCTACACCTGCGTTTTCCTCCGCAAGTCTTTCGTGCTGTCGAGCGTCGCCGATGTCAGCGAACTCCAGCTCTACGCCTTCTGCGACGACGGGTTCATCGCCTGGATCAACGGGACCGAAGTCGCGCGCTTCAACATGCCGGCGGGCGACGTTCCTTTCGACGGCACGTCGTCTCCCGCGTTGCCGGAGCCGGTGCCGCCGCAAGACGACACGTTGGGCAATCCAGCCGCTTACCTGGTTCCGGGCACCAACGTCATCGCTATCCAGGCGTTTAACGCCTCGCTTGGCGGCAGCAGTGATTTTGTGATCGACGCGGCGCTTTCGTCGGCAACCGACGCGACGCCGCCAACGGTTGCAAATTTGATACCCGCTACGGAGGCCACAGTCCGCAATCTGACGAGCATCGAAGTGGACTTCAGCGAAGCGGTGACCGGCGTGGACGCTTAACGGAAGTTCGGCCACAAACGTCGTGGCGTTCGCACCGTGGCAGTATGTCTTTCAATTCCCGCAACCGGCCGTTGGCGCGGTTCAGGTCGCGTGGACGGTCAACCACGGCATTCACGACCTCGCCGGAACGCCGAACTATTTCGCCGGCGGCAACTGGACCTACATACTCGATCCGAACGCGTCACCGCCGGGCGTGATGATTTCCGAGTTCATGGCCGACAACAAAAAAACGATCCACGACGAAGACGGTGACAGTTCGGACTGGATTGAAATTTTCAACGCCGCGTCGGGCGATGTAAATCTGGCCGGCTGGGCGCTCAGCGACGACCCGAAAAACCTCGTCGAATGGCGATTCCCCAATGTGACTTTGCCCGCCAACAGTTACTTGTTGGTTTTCGCTTCGGGCAAGGACCGGACCAACGCGACCGGCGAGCTGCACACCGGCTTCCAACTCTCGTCCAGTGGCGGGTTTCTGGCGCTGGTGGATCCGGCAACCAACATCGTTTCGTCGTTCCCTCCGACTTATCCTTCGCAGCGCACCGATGTGTCGTACGGAAGGGCCCAGGGCGCGCCGGACGTCGTCGGGTATTTCACGGTTCCCACTCCCGGCGGGCCCAACTCTTCGGTGGGCGCGGGTTTTGCCCCGAAGGTGGAGTTCGCGGTGAACGGCGGCACGTACACCGCTGCGTTTGCGCTGGAGCTCTGGACGGCTTCCAGCAACGCGGCGATCCGGTTCACGCTGGATGGCACTGCGCCCGGCGACACTTCCACGCTTTATACCGGCCCGATCAACATCAGTGGCACGGTCCAAGTGCGCGCTCGCTCCTTCGAGACCGGTTTGTTGCCGGGACCCCTGCGCAGCGAGAGCTACATTCTGCTCAACGCAAACGTCATCAATTTCACCTCCAACCTGCCGCTCATCGTCATCCACACCCTGGGCGGCGGAGGAATTACGGCCGTGGGTACGAAATTTGCGAACATGACTTTCTACGAACCGCAGAACGGCAGGGCCTCACTGACCAACGTTCCCGACTTGAGCACCCGCGCCGGCCTCCGTGTGCGCGGTTCCAGCACCGCAGGTTACCCCAAGCAGAGCTGGGCCGTGGAGTTTTGGGACGATTTCAACGACGACAAAAAAGCTTCGCCGCTCGGTTTGCCCGAGGAGTCCGACTGGGTTTTGTATGCGCCGAATAACTTCGAGCCGGTGTTGATTCATAATCCATTCATATTCGATCTCAGCAATCAAATCGGCCGGTACGCGCCGCGCGCGCGTTTCGTGGAGGTTTACCTCAACACCGGCGGCGGGGCGATTTCGTCCGTGAATTACAACGGCATTTACGTGCTGGAGGAAAAGATCAAGACCGGGAAGAACCGGGTGGACATTGACAAGCTGCAACCGGAAAACGTGAATCCGCCCGAAGTGACCGGGGGCTACCTGATGAAGATCGACCGGCCGGATCCGGGGGACAGCGGGTTCTTCGCCGCCGGACAATTCATTGCTTATGTGGATCCCAAGGAACAGGACATCACTTTGCCGCAGCGGGCGCCTCAACAGCAGTATCTTCAGGATTACCTGGACGCGTTCGGTAACGCGTTGTTCAGTTCGGACCCGCTGACCGGCTATCCCGCGTATCTGAACGTGGATTCGTGGATCGATCATCACATCCTCAACGTGCTGGCGTTCAACGTGGATGCCCTGCGCCTGAGCGCCTACTTTTACAAGGAACGAAACGGGAAACTTTCCTTCGGGCCAATCTGGGACTTTGACCGCTCGCTCGACTCGACCGATGGACGTGATTCCAATCCCCGCGTCTGGCGGGCGCAATCCCAGGATTTGGGGACCGATTTCTTCAATTACACCTGGTGGGGAGATTTGTTCAACGACATTGATTTCTGGCAGAAGTGGATTGACCGCTGGGAGGACTTCAGGCTTTCCCAATTCTCTCTGACGAACATGAATGCGTTGATCGACAGCATGGCGAACACGGTGCGCCAGGAACAGCCACGCGAACAGTCGCGCTGGGGCGTCGCGCCCCGCGGCGGCAGCTATCAGGCCGAGGTCAACCTGATGAAGAACTGGCTGGCGAACCGGGTGAATTTCATTGACACAAATTTTCTGGCCAAACCGGTTTTCAGCGCCAACGGCGGGCCGATTCCGCCGGGTTTCCAGCTCAGCATGAGCGTTCCAACGGGAGCAACCGCTTACTACACGACCAATGGCCTTGACCCGCGCGCGTCGGGCGGCGGCGTTGAGCCGACGGCGCGGATTTACGGTTCCGCCATCGTGCTGAACGAGAACACGCGCCTGGTTGCACGCGCTTACGATCCGAATCACTACAATCTGACCGGTCCGAACAACCCGCCGCTGTCGAGTCCATGGTCCGGCTCCACGGCAGCCACGTTTGTTGTCGCCACGCCGCCGCTGGTGATCACGGAAATCATGTATCACCCGGCCGCGCCTCCGGCCAATCTGGCGGACGATTTTGAATACATCGAGTTGAAGAACATCGGCGCCGGCGCGTTGAATCTGCTTGGCGTGCGCTTTACCAACGGCATTGATTACACATTCACGTCGGGCAGCGGCATCACCAGCCTTGGCGCGGGCCAAACCGTTTTGTTGGTGAAAAACCGCCCGGCATTTTCCTCGCGATATCCGGCCGTCTCGAACATCGCCGGCGAGTATCTGGGCAGTCTGGACAACTCCGGCGAACGGCTCACGCTCGTCGGCGGCGCGCTCGAACCCATTCTCGACTTCCGCTACGACAACGCCTGGTATCCGATCACCGACGGCTTCGGTTTTTCGCTCGTCATCGTGAACGAAAATGCGCCGTTGAACACCTGGAGCAATCGGTTCAGTTGGCGGCCCAGCGGCAACGTGAACGGCTCACCCGGCGTCGACGATCCTGCGCCCAGGACGTTTCCGCCGGTGATGATCAATGAAGCGCTTACTCACACTGATCTGCCGCAGGTCGATGCGGTGGAACTTTACAACCCAGGCGCAAGCAGCGCGGATATCAGCGGCTGGTTTTTGACCGACGATTTCAAAGCGCCGAAAAAATATCGCTTCAACACGTCCATTCCCGCGGGCGGTTTTCTGACCGTGGACGAAAACAGTTTTAACAAGGGGTCGCTGACAAGTTTTTCGCTCAGTTCGCTGGGCGACGAGGTCTGGGTGTTTTCCGGCGACGCAGCGACGAACCTCACCGGCTACTTCCACGGTTTCAGGTTCGATGCCGCGCAGAACGGCGTTTCCTTTGGCCGCTATGTCACCAGCATTGGCGAGGAGCATTTCGTCGCGCAGGTGTCGAACACGCTCGGCACGAACAACGCCGGACCGCGCGTAGGCCCGATCGTCATCAACGAAATCATGTATCAGCCGCCGCCGGCAATCGGGACGAACAACAACACGCTCGACGAGTACATCGAGCTGCGAAACATCACTGCTCAACCGATGCCGTTGTATGACCCGAACTTTCCGACCAACACCTGGCGTTTGGGAGGCGGCGTGGATTACACGCTTCCGATGAATCTCACCCTGCCGCCGGACGGTTACCTTCTGGTGGTGAACTTCGACCCGGCCCATCAGCCGGGCCAGCTCGCGGCGTTCCGCGCGAGGTACGGCCTGGACGTCAACGCGATCATGATCGGCCCCTACGGCGGTTCGCTGGACAACTCCGGTGAACGCGTCAAGCTGCTCAAGCCGGATCCGCCGCAAACTGCGTCCAGTCCGAATCCCGGTTTTGTTCCTTACATCCTCGTGGATCAGGTGACATACGCAAACGCGGCGCCCTGGCCGACGAACGCGAACGCCTCAGGCCTGTCATTGCAGCGCATCGTAAGCGGTGCCTACGGCGACGATGCCGCCAACTGGCAGGCGGCCGCTCCGAGCGCGGGCGCGGCTAATCCGGCAGGGAGTTCGCCCGACGACGATCGCGACGGCTTGCCCAACGATTGGGAAATCGCCAACGGCCTCGATCCCGGAGATGCCACCGGCAACAATGGCGCGTTTGGCGATCCCGACGGCGACGGCATGACCAATTTGCAGGAATACCTCAGCGGCACAAATCCACAGGATGCTTCGAGCCATCTGAAAATCGATTCGATCAGCGCTGTCAACGCCTCGTCCAGGATTCGATTCCTCGCCGTGGCCGGCAAAACCTACACGATCCTTTACCGCGACAAGGTTGACATCGGCCCGTGGTTGAAACTGACGAATGTATCCGCGCAACCATCCACAGGGGAAATTGAGATCATGGATACCGGCGGACCGACCAACGCCACGCGCTTCTATCGCCTCGCTGCGCCATAGCCGTCTCTGTGCAATCAGAAGATTGGTTCACCCTCCACCCTGTCCCTTGGAGAGGGGAACGCGCAATCGCCGCGCTGGGAAAAATCACTCAATGGTGTCTCTTGCAGAGCTGAGGAAGTTCTCCCTCTCCCTGGGGGAGAGGGTAGGGGTGAGGGCGAGCGTGTCGTTCCCACTTTAATTTGAACCGCCGGCTTTCAACGCGGCCGGCAGGCCGGGGAAAAAGACATCGGCGGACATGCCGGCCCGCAACAGACCCTCGCGATTGTCCAGACGCACCTTCACCCCGAACACCTGCTTGATGCGCTCCTCCAAAGTCTGAACGTTGCGCGGTGTGAATTCCGCCACGCGCGCGATTTGCTCGATCGTGCCGGCAAACTCCTTGTTGGGAAAGGAATCGACGCGCACCTTCACCTCCCCGCCCAACTTGAGGTGTCCCAGCCAGGGTTCGGGCGCGTAAACACGCACCCAGAGGTGTTGCGGCAACAGCAGCGTCGCCACCTCGCGGTTCGGGGCGAGCACGTCTCCGGCCTTGACGCTCAGTACTTCCAGCACGCTGTCGGCGGGGGCAACGATGCGCATCTCCTGCAACTGGGCCTCGATTTCGGCCAATTGAGCGCGGCCTTGCGCGAGACGCTCCGGACGGGTGCCCGCCAGGAGCAAATCATAGCGGCTTTTGGCCGCCGCCACGCTCTGCTCCAGAGCCTTTGCGCGACTGGCTGCACGGTCGTGTTCCGTCTCGGCGATTGTTTTGTTGGCGAACAATTCGTCGGCGCGCTTCGCGTCGGCCCTGGCCAGTTCCAGGTCGGCCATCAGCGATTCCCAGTCGTGTTTTGCCGCTTCAATTTCCTCCTTGCGCGGCCCGGCTTCCAGCTCGGCGAGAAGAGCCGCGGCCTGATCGCGCCGCGCCTTCAGTTCGGCGGCGTTCAGTTCAGCAATCGCCTGCCCGGCTTTAAGCAGGTCGCCTTCCTCCGCCAGAATTTTTTCCACCCGCCCGCCATAGCGCGAAGCGACATGGACTTCGTCTGTGTCGATTGTTCCGGAGGCGGCGCCCCGGCTGGAGCCATTTTCTGTCCGGGAACATGAAGTCAAAAGGACTGAGGCCGCCATGGCGCACAGGACGATGCCGAAAGGTTTTTTCACTCGGCGTGGAAGCTAACAAGCTTCGGCGCCCGACGCAATCCGTCGGCAAACCATCGCGACCGTCACTCAGGAGTTGTCTCCATCGATCAACCGGCCAAGGCCGCCGAGGATGGAACCCTCTTCGCGTCCGCTTCCACCGGCTTTGGGCGCCGCGGCGATGATACGGTTGGCCATGCGGCTGAAGGGCAGCGACTGCAGCCAGATCCTGCCCGGCCCGCGCAGCGTCGCGAAGAACAAGCCTTCGCCCCCGAACAGGGCGGATTTGATTTTGCCGACGAATTGGATGTCAAAATCAACTTTGGGCTGAAAAGCCACGATGCAACCGGTGTCCACTCGCAGCAGCTCGCCGGGCGCGAGGTCGCGCTGGTACATCGTGCCGCCGGCGTGGATAAATGCCCACCCGTCCCCTTGCAACCGTTCCATGATGAAGCCCTCGCCGCCAAACAGACCCGCTCCGATTTTCTTGTTGAAAGCGATGCCGACGCTGACGCCTTTGGCGGCGCACAGGAACGCGTCCTTCTGCGCGATGAGTTCGCCGCCGATTTCAGCCAGGTGGACGGGGATGATTTTCCCGGGATAAGGGGCGCCGAAGGCCACGCGCTTCTTGCCGGCGCCGCGGTTCTGGAAAACCGTCATGAAGAGCGATTCGCCCGTGAGCAGACGCTTGCCCGCGCTGACCAGGGCGCCGAGAAAGCCGCTGTTCTGCTGCGAACCATCGCCGAAGATGGTCTCCATCTCGATGCCGTCATCCATGTACATCATGCCGCCGGCTTCGGCGACGGCGGCCTCCATCGGATCGAGTTCCACTTCGACATATTGCATGTCGTCCCCGTAAATCTTGTAATCCACTTCGTGCATGGTTGTCATAGGTCGTGAACGGTTGTTATGTTTGCCGCGCAGATTATCGTCCGGCGGCGAGGTTGGCAGCTACAAAAACTCCACTGGAATTGTAACACGCCGTTCGCCTCGGGCGGGCGGACGACGAGTGGTCTCCGTT
>QHPW01000095.1 GCA_003219675.1 Verrucomicrobiota bacterium | reverse complement strand
TTGTCCGTAACGGCCCAAGTCGTCTTGTGCGTGTAGTCCGACAGTTGCAAGGTACCGCCCCGCCAGAGGTTATTGCGCAACGACACCAGGAAAGGAGTCTGGTCGTTTTCGTAGCCCTGGTTGAAGCTGAAATAAATCCGCTCGCAATAATTGTTCGTCAACGCCACCGTCTGCTGCCGCGTATCGCCCCCTGCGAACAGGCTGAGCTAGCCGCCGCGTACTTGGCAATGCGTCAGCGACAGGGTGTTGAAGAGACTTGATGCATTCAGGACATATCTTGTCGAGGTCGATCCAGCCATCAGGGATATATCGGTGAATTGGAACTTTACCTGGGCCAGCGTAGTCGCTGGATTGAAGTTCGGCCACGAACACACTCCGGCCCGGCTGGCCGTTTTTGATCTCCGTGTAGGCAATGCCCATAGGCCGGACGCGGAAGCGCGCGCCGTTGACCATTTGCAAGTCAATCGTTCCTTCCGAAGCTGTGGCGTTGGTGGCTAAGATGGCCTGGTATTGCGTCTTGCGTGACAGGAACACGCCGTTGACCTGTTCGATTTCCATGGAGGCCAACACCCAACCGCCGTCAACATCCGACCAGCGCCCGAGACCGGTCCGAAGTTCGACAAAGGAATTGGTGCTGCCGTCGGGCAATACAGATTGGACAACCTGGTGATGCGGCCCGCGTTCGAGGATGCTGACGGACTGGGCAAAAGAGGCTGGAGAGAACAAAACGTTCGTGAGCAGGTTGATCGCGAAAACAGAGGAAAGAAAAGCTGAAGGGCAAGCGGGAGCACGCAGTTTCATAAGCGCAGTTCTGTTGGTGGTTGATCTCGCCGGACACCCGAAACAAGTCGCCGTGCGACTGCGAGATTCGATGTCGGATGCCTTCTAACTTGTCTGCGTTTGTCCGTCCATACCCCAAAAGGGGTATGCCTTGCGGGCACGGCCCATGCTTTCGACCAAAAGTCGTTTCCGATGAACCGGCTTGACGAATTGCCCAGTCCGGCAGCCCGCGCAATTCGGTTTTCAACCGTGTTGGGCATGCTAACTTACCGCCGATGTCCTGGCTCCAATCACTCGACGTCGCGTTGTTTCGCTTTATCAACCTGACTTTGAGCAATGCGTTCTTCGATCGGATCATGCCGTTTTTCAGCGGCAATTCGCTGTTCGTTCCGTTGCTCATCGTTGTCGCGGCAATTCTGGTCTGGAAGACGGGCGTTCGGGGCCGGATCTGTCTGGTCATGCTGGTGCTGGTGATTTGTCTGGGCGATCCGCTCATCGTCAACACCGTCAAACACGCCGTCGGCCGCCTGCGTCCGTTCAACGAGGTTCCCGAGGCGATCACCCGGGTCGGACGCGGCGGCAGCCTCAGCATGCCGTCGGCCCACACCGCGAACTGGTTCGCGGCCACCGTGGTTCTGTTCATTTACTACAGACACAGTATCAGGTTCATGCTGCCGCTGGCGGCGACGGTCGGCTTTTCCCGCATCTACAACGGGGTGCATTATCCCGGCGATGTGCTCGTCGGCGCGATTCTTGGCGCGGGTTACGCCGCGGCGCTGGTGTGGTCTCTGGACGCGCTGTGGCGGTGGGCGGGCCGGCGCTGGTTTCCGCTCTGGTGGGAAAGATTGCCAGCGCTCCGAAATCCGGGTTTGCACAACGAAGCATCCGTCCGCGTTGGCAAGGAATCGTCAATCGTCAATCGTGAATCGTCAATTGACCGGCACTGGCTTCGCTTCGGCTACGTGCTGATTGCGCTGTTGCTCTTCATCCGCCTCGCTTATATCGCCAGCGGCAAAATTGAACTCAGCGAGGACGAGGCCTATCAATGGCTATGGTCCAAACATCTCGCGCTTTCGTACTACAGCAAGCCGCCGCTGGTCGCTTACACGCAATTTCTCGGCACCCTGCTCTGGGGCGACAATGAATTTGGCGTGCGATTTTTCGCGCCCGTCATCGCCGCGATTCTGTCCGTGATGTTGCTGCGCTTTTTCGCGCGCGAAGCCAGCGCGCGTCTCGGGGCGTTGGTGATCCTGGCGGCCGCGGCCACTCCCCTTTTGGCGATCGGTTCGACCCTGATGACCATCGATCCACTCACGGTCTTGTTCTGGACCGCGGCAATGATTTTCGGCTGGCGCGCGGTTCAACTCGATTCCACACGCCACTGGCTGTGGACGGGCGCGTGGATGGGGTTGGGGTTTCTGAGCAAGTACTCGTCGCCGCTGCAATGGATCTGCTGGGTGATCTTTTTTGCCTTGTGGAAACCGGCGCGTGCGCAGTTGAAACGCCCCGGCCCGTATCTGGCGCTTTTGTTCAACGCCCTGTGCGCATTGCCGGTGCTGATCTGGAACGCGCAGCATGGCTGGGTGACCGTGACCCACTTGAGCGAACGCGGCGGATTGAAGGAAGAATGGCACCCGACGCTGCGGTATCTCCGCGATTTTCTCCTCGCTGAGGCGGGTCTGCTCAACCCGTTTTTTTTCGTCGCCGCGATCCGGGCGGCGGCGGGCTTTTGGCGGCGGGAAAGGCAAGACCCGTTGGGGATCTGTCTCTTCAGCATGGGCGCGCCGGTGTTTCTGCTGTATTTGGCGCTGGCCATTCATTCGCGCGTGTTGCCGAACTGGATCGCGGTTGCGGTTGTCCCGTTGTTTTGTCTCGCGGCGATTTATTGGGACGCGGGGCTGGGTGTCGGTCTGGCCGCCGTCATCGTCGCGCACGAAACCGATCTGATCGGCAAAATCACCGGCCATCCGTTGCCGCCCAAACCCGACCCGTTGACCCGGGTTCGCGCCTGGAAGGAAATGGCGAAGGTCGTCGGCGAAGCGCGGACAAGCCTGCTCTCGGAGGGAAAGCCCGTGTTCATCATCGGCAATCATTACGGAATCACGAGTCTGATGAGCTTTTACCTTCCCGAGGCCAGGGCGGGAGTGCCGGACGATCCGCTGGTCTATTTTCGTTCCTCGGAAGGGCCAGAGAACCAGTTCTACTTTTGGCCCGGCTACGGTAATCGAAAAGGACAAAATGCCATCTTTGTCCAGGAGGCGCACGCGCCGCAGCCGCCCCCGGAACGGATTCAGAAAGAGTTTGCGAGCGTGACCGATTTGGGGATACACGACATCAGGTATCGCGACCGTGTCTTCCATCAAATCCAGATTTTTGAATGCCGCAGCCTCCGATGAAGCGGCGGGCGCCGGTTGCCGAACCGTTTTCCCGGTCCGCGACTACGACCTCGGCGCCACACTGAACTCCGGCCAGACCTTTCGCTGGCAACGGCGCGAAGACGGGTGGGAAGGAGTGATCGGTTCGCGCTGGGTGAGGTTGCGGATGGAAGCAGACCGGCCAGGGTCCAGGCGCGAAAGAATCAGCTTCCAGACGTCGGCTGCTGCAGCACGCGGTCGCAACGCAGGCGTCATCGTCGCCGAAACCGCGCAACCACTGAACGACTGGCGATGGCTGGCGGACTATTTGCAGGTCGGACTCGATCTCGGCGGCGTCCTGGCCACCTTTCCCGATGACGGACCGATGCGCGCCGCCGTGGCCGCCTGTCGCGGGCTGCGTCTGCTGCGGCAGGACCCCTGGGAATGCCTGGCTTCGTTCATTCTTTCCTCCACGAAACAGATCGTCCAGATTCGTCGGATCGTCGCGCTGCTCTGCGAGCGCTTCGGCGACCCGGTCATGGTTCCGAACGGTTGCGAAGCGGCGTTCGCTTTTCCGACGCCGGAACGCGTCGCGGCGGCGGGCGAGTCCGAATTGCGCGCTTGCAAAATGGGCTTCCGCGCGCCCAATCTACGCGCGGCGGCGCGAAAGGTTGGCGATGGCGAGGTGGATTTGAGCCGCGTGGCGGGGCTTCCCACCGCGGCGGCGCGCGCTGAACTGATGCGGTTGCCGGGTGTGGGGCGAAAAATTGCGGACTGCGTTCTGCTTTTCGCCTACGGCTTTCAGGCTGCATTCCCGGTGGATGTCTGGGTGATGAAAGCGTTGCGGCGACTCTACTTTCCGCGCCGCCGGGTTGCGCTGAAACGGCTGCAACAATTCACTGAAACGCATTTCGGGCCGCACGCGGGTCACGCGCAGCAGTACCTGTTTCACTACGCGCGGGTCCACGCAAAACTGAAAGAATGAGATGGTGGACGGTCCAATGACCCGAAGCATTGAAGTGCTGTTTTCGCCGGCGGAATTTTCCGCGCTGGCCGGCCGCGACCTGAGCCGGACGACGTGCGTGGTCCTCGACATTCTGCGCGCGACGACCTCGATGATGACCGCGCTCGCCAACGGCGCGGAGGCGATCATTCCCGTGGGCGAAATCCCGGAGGCGGTGGCCATCAAACAGCAGCATCCGGACGTCTTGCTGGCCGGCGAACGCAATGGTTTGCGGATTTGCGCCGACCAGACCGGCGGCGTCGAGTTTGACTTCGGCAATTCGCCCCGCGAGTTCCTCCCGGAAAAGGTGCGCGGCAAAACCATCGTGATGACCACGACCAACGGCACGCGCGCGTTGCGCGTCTGTGCCCAGGCGGAAAGCGTTTTGATCGGCTCCTTTCTCAATCTGCGCGCCACCATCAACTGGATTCGACGGGAGTTGCCTGCGAATCTGATTCTGGTCTGCAGCGGCACGATCGACCAG
The DNA here is from genome assembly GCA_003219675.1 of Verrucomicrobiota bacterium. Classification (GTDB taxonomy): domain Bacteria; phylum Verrucomicrobiota; class Verrucomicrobiia; order Limisphaerales; family AV2; genus AV2. The sequence goes on along the minus strand of QHPW01000095.1, from coordinate 5,748 downwards.
GCGGCGCTGGAAGACACACTGGCCGCCGGCGCGCTGTGCGAACGGCTGTGGCCCCACTACGCGTCCGGACAGGTCGCCGATTCCGCCGAGATTGCCCGGCGGATTTATCCGCTGTTGCAGACCGATTTGCCTGGCGCCATGAAGCATTCCCGCAACGGCCAGCGGCTGCTCAACCATCCGGAGCTGCGCGGCGACGTTCATTTTTGCGTGCAGCGGGAAACGCTCGGTTTTGTCGCCGGCCTGCAGAAGGACGGCACGGTGAGAAAGCTGGCGTGCGAGACGCCGGCCTCTTCCAGTGACACCTCCGGCATGGATGCGCCGCCTTCAGCCTGAAGCGGGAACCAGGCCGCGCCGGGACATTTCCTTCCAGATCAAAACGAACCCGCTCGCAAACTCGCCGGGCTTCTCCGCCAGCCAGCGGTTCAGCGCCGCCGGCGCGAACCAGGCGCCGCACTCGATCTCCTCCGGATGAAGCATGAACGGACCTTCCGCCGCGCAGCGATAAACCCAGACGAATTCCTGGCCCGTCTCCGGACAGGCGGCAACTTTGAATAACCGATCGGGCGCCGCGGCCAGTGCCAGCCCGATCTCCTCGCGCAACTCGCGCACCGCGCAGGCATCATAGCTCTCGCCGGAGTCCAAATGACCGGAAGCGGACGAGTCCCACGCGCCCGGAAAACAATCCTTCTTCATCGAACGTTTCTGGAGGAACAGTTCTCCCCGCGAATTGAACACCAGGACATGAACCGCGCGATGGTTCAGCTTCAGCCGGTGAATTTCGCTCCGCGGCTTTTGTCCGAGGACTTCATCACGGTCGTTGACGACATCAAAAATTTCTTCCCTCATGGCAGAATGTCGGAGCGAAGGTCGCTCATCTGTTCCAAAGTTCAAATCAGCAGATTTGTCAGATCAACAAACTGTTCAAAACTTAAAACATCGGCGCGGGCCTGTAGTGAGAGTTGAAGCGCGTCAAACGCACTTCTCAATTTTTCCTCCGGCCAATCTTCTTTCAGCAGTTTGAACATCATCTTCCGGCGTTGGGAAAAGGCGCGCTTCACGATTTTCGTGACTGCCTTTGTTTGGGCCTGATTCAGCAGCGGCTCAGGGCGACGAATCAAGGTTACGCAGGCCGAGTCCACGTCCGGCTCGGGGAAAAAGCAACTCGCCGGTATCTTGAACCAGTCACGCGGCTCGTAGCGCAGCAGGATCAACAGAGTGAGCGCGCCGTAGCTCTTATGGCCCGGCTTCGCGACGAGTCGTCGGGCGACTTCGCGTTGAAGTGTCACGACCATTCGTGCTGGACAGCCGTTTGCCTGCGCCAGTTCCACCAGAATCCGCGACGCGACCGAGTAGGGAAGGTTCGCCACCAGCTTCCAACCGCTCCAGTCGTGGGGTTTGTGCTGCAGGAGTTCCAGCGCATCGTCGTGTCGCAACCTCAGATTGCGCGCGTCGGCAAAGCACTGTTCCAGGTATTCCATCAGGCGCCGGTCCTTCTCAATCGCGAACACTTCGCCCGCTTCCGCAAGCAACAACCCGGTCAGCGATCCAAGTCCCGGCCCGATTTCCAGAACTCTGTCGGATCCCTTTAACTCCGCCGCCGCCACAATCCGCCGCAGTTGGTTGCCGTCGTGCAGAAAATTCTGGCCCAGCGACTTCGTCAACCTGATGTCGCCGGCCGCCAGAACCCGTTTCATTTCCGATAGCTTCATCGCCCGATGGGGAAAACCACGAATGAACCCAGCGCGGCAGGGCCGCAACCAAACGTAGCGGCACGGGCGTCCCGCCCGTGAGGCTCTGGCTTTTCTGGAACACACGGGCGGGACGCCCGCGCCACTACGACGCGGAGAACTTGCGCAGGAAAACAAACGCGTTCGGGATCGCCGTGCGAATGAACACGAATAGCACGAATTTTTCGCGATTGAATTCGTGTGAATCCGTGAAATTCGTGTCTGCTTGTGTTCATTCCTGGTCCAAAACTTCAGCCAGCGCCGCGACAGCGTTTTGAAGTTGTCGTTCGGTGATCGTCAGCGGCGGCGTGAAGCTGACAACGCTCGCGTGCTCGCCTTCCGGCAAAAGGATGAATCCGCGGCGAAGCATGGCTTTGATGATTTGCTGCACCGTCCGCGTCGCAGACGAGCCGTCCGGATACCGCACATCAAGGCCGGCGAGCAATCCCATTCCGCGACAGGAAAACGACAAGGGCGAACGCTCAGCGCCCGCCAAGGGTTTCCAACAGGATGGGACCCAGTTTTGCGCTGCTTTGAACCAGTTTGAGCCGCGCGATTTCTTTGATCTGCGCCAACGCCATCGCGCAGCCGACCGGGTGCCCCAGGAAGGTGCTGGTGTGGATCGCTTCGCCGGTCGAAGCCGGCCACGCCGCGTCCATCCAATCAGCGCGCCCGACGCACGCGGACAGCGGAAAGCCGCCGGTCAACGCCTTGCCGAGGCAGATCAAGTCAGGAATCACAGCACTGTGTTCGCAGGCGAACCATTTTCCAGTGCGACCGAAGCCGGTGTAAACCTCGTCGAGAATGAGCAACGCGCCGTGTTCGTCGCAAATCTGGCGCAACAAGGGCAAAAAGTCCGCGGGCGGAATGTGGATGCCGCCGCGGACTTGAATCGGTTCAACCAGGATCGCGCCGATTGGCACTTGCCGAAACAATTTTCGGATTTCGTTCTCAACTTGTTTCAACGGAGTGGTGGAGTGGTGGAGTGGCGGAGTGGCGCGGGTTTTTCCCACCACTCCATCACTCCCCTTCTCCAGTGCTCCGCTTTTGGGGAACGGAACAAAGCACCCGAACCCGCCAAGCTGCGCGCGAAAGCGCGAGCGGAAATGTTCGCGGTGCGTCGCGTTGAGCGCACCGTAGCCAAGACCGTGGTAGGCCCCCTGGAACGCGATGACGCCGCCCTTGCCGGTGGCCAGCATGGCTGTTTTTAACGCCGCTTCGACGGCTTCAAAACCGGAGTTGCAGAAGATGGTTTTCCCGGTGGGGCGAGCGTCCTCGCGAGCCCTGACTTTGTTTTTCGACCACCGCTCGAACGTGATCCGGCTCAACTCCCGCGCCAGTGCCGCTTTAAGGGCGTGCGGGTGGACATCGCCCATCGCATGCAACAGTTTGCTCATCTGCCGTTGTCCGGCCTTGACCACGCGCGGATTCGCATGGCCGGCGGCTGCGACGCCGAAGGCCGCGGTCAAATCCAGATACTTTTTTCCCTCCGCATCCCAGACGTGCACACCGCGCGCGCGCTCCCAGATGATGGGCCACGAATCGTCCGGCTCGATGAACGTGACGTTGCGCGATTCGTAGCGACGAAGCAGGTCGAAAACGCCACGAAGTTTCATTGAATTCCAACCACGAATGCACACGAATAGACACGAATGACAGAGAGGCGAATGCGAGAGACATCGCGGGAGGATTTATGCCTTTGCCGCATCGCGACCGATCCGCACGCCGTGGTTCTTAATTTGTGTTCATTCGTGTCCATTCGTGGTTTCTACACCCCTCGCTGGTCCGGCTCCCAGATGAACTTGTGCATTTGCAGTTGGAACCGGACCGGCAGGGCGTCAGCCATGATCTTCTCGACGAGTTCCCGCCGTGAAATGGGCGTTTGTCCGGCCGGAACTTTCTTCAATGATTTGTCCTGCTGGTGCGGCTGAAGCGGTGTGATCCACGAAAAGAGAAGCGGGCAAATCGCGGTCAAACGATGCGTCGCGATTTGTTCTTTGGCCCACCCGTAATCCTCCTGGGTGCCAATGACGAACTTGATTTCATCGGTGCTTTTCAGATGCGCCAGGTTCTCCCAACGATTGCGGTCCTCTTCGCCGCTGCTCGGGCATTTCAAGTCCATGACGCGGCGCACGCGCGGGTCCACCGGCGCGATGTCGAGCGCGCCGCTGGTTTCGAGGAGCACGGTGAAACCGTGGTCGCAAAGCGATTTCATGAGCGGGAGGGAGTTGGGCTGGAGCAGCGGTTCGCCTCCGGTCAGTTCCACCAAAGGCAACGCGTAGCCGCCGACGTGAGCAGGCTCTGGTGGAGTGCGGAGTGGGGAGTGCGGAGTGCGGAGTCGAAAAGGCGCCGCCAGGCGATGGACTTCGCCGCGGATTTCGTCGAGCGAAACCTTTTTACCCTCAGTGAACGCGTAAGCCGTATCGCAATACGAGCAGCGGAGATTGCAGGCGGAGAGGCGCACGAATACGCATGGCAGCCCGGCGAAAGTGCTTTCACCCTGGATGCTCAAATAAATTTCGTTGATGACCAGCGAGTCCGACACAGGAATTTTGATTTTAGAATTTTGATTTTTGATTACCCGCTCTGCCAAGCGATTTACGGGAGGCGACCATAATGGCAGTAATCCGTTGTTTCATTTCTGATTCAGTCATAGGTTTGATCAGTTCTTGATGGGTGGCATGGTTTCTTGCCGTTCACTCAAGAATCTGGCAGATCAAAAGTCAAAACTCAAAATTCAAAAATCTTTCATGGACATTTACGACCATCCTACCTTCCGCATGGCCTGCCAACAGTTTGATCTGGTCGCCGACCTTCTTCAAATCCCGGAAGCCGAACGCGCCCGGCTGAAGTATCCCAAACGTTCCATGACCGTCGCGCTTCCCATCAAACGCGACGACGGGTCAACGGAAGTGTTTTCCGGCTACCGCGTGCAACATCATTTGACGCTGGGCCCGACCAAAGGCGGGTTGCGTTATCACCCGGACGTGACGCTGGGTGCAGTCGCGGCGCTGGCGATGTGGATGAGCTGGAAATGCGCGCTGACCGGCCTGCCCTACGGCGGGGCGAAGGGCGGCATCGCTTGCGATCCGCACAAATTATCGGCGGGCGAACTCGAGCGGCTCACGCGTCGTTACACGCAGGAAATGATCCCGTTCATCGGGCCACAGGTGGACATCATGGCGCCGGACGTCGGCACGAACGAACAGATCATGGCCTGGATGATGGACAGCTATTCGATGCACATGGGCCACACCGTGCCGAGCATCGTGACCGGAAAACCGGTCGGCCTCGGCGGCTCGGTCGGGCGTCGCGAAGCCACCGGACGCGGTGTCGGCTATCTGATCAACCGCACCATGGACGTGCTCGGCCTCGAAGCGAACAAGGCGACGGCGGTCGTGCAAGGTTACGGCAACGTCGGTTCCGTGGCCGCGTTTTCACTGGGGAAATACGGCGTGAAAATCATCGCGGTCAGCGACGTGAACGGCGGTATCTGCAATCCGAAGGGACTCGACCTCTGGAAACTGGAGAAATACAACGCGGAACGCGGCACGGTAGTCGGGTTTCCGGAAGCCGCGCCGGTGACCAACGAACAACTGCTGGTGACGCCGTGCGACATTCTCGTGCCCGCCGCCCTGGAACGGCAAATCACCGAAGCCAATGCCGCCAAAATCAAGTGCCGTATCCTCGCCGAAGCGGCCAACGGCCCGACAACGCCCGAAGCCGACGTGATTCTGGAACAACGCGGCGATGTGTTCGTGATTCCGGACATTCTGTGCAACGCCGGCGGCGTGGTGGTGTCGTATTTCGAGTGGGTGCAGGATTTGCAGAGCTTTTTTTGGACCGAGAGCGAAGTGGTGGACAAACTGTTCCGCATTCTGGAAGGCGCCTTCACGCAGACGCTCAACCTGAGCCGCAAACAGAAAGTCTCGATGCGCCTGGCCGCGTTGAGCCTCGGCGTCAAGCGCGTGCAGGAGGCGAAGAAAACGCGCGGGTTGTTTCCGTGAAGGATTCGCTGCTA
>QHPW01000018.1:4013-5735 GCA_003219675.1 Verrucomicrobiota bacterium | reverse complement strand
AACACCATCGTTGAAATCCGCGCCGGCGCGGGGGGCTCCGAATCGGCGTTGTTTGCCGCCGATCTGTACCGCATGTACAGCCGCTACGCCGAATCGCGCGGCTGGAAACTGGAGACGCTCGACTCCAGCCCGTCCGACCTCGGCGGGTTCAAGGAAGTGATTTTCAGCGTGAGCGGGTCCGAGGTCTTCAAGCGGCTTAAATACGAGAGCGGCGTCCACCGGGTTCAGCGCGTGCCGGCGACCGAAGCGCAGGGCCGCATTCACACCAGCACCGCGACCGTCGCCGTCCTGCCGGAAGCGGAGGAAATCGATGTGCAACTCAAACCCGAGGAATTGGAAATCACCCGATGTCGCGCCTCCGGCCCCGGTGGCCAGGGCGTCAATACCACCGATTCAGCCGTTCAAATCATTCACAAGCCCACGGGAATGATCGTTCGCTGCGCCGACGGCCGATCGCAGCAAAAGAACAAGCAACAGGCGTTAACCGTCCTGCGTTCGCGTTTGCTGGAACAAAGGATCGCCCAGGAAAACGCTAAGTATGCCGCGCAGCGCAAGGCCCAGGTCGGCACCGGCGAGCGCAACGAACGCATCCGCACCTACAACTTTCCGCAAAACCGCGTCACCGACCACCGCATCGAACTGACCCTCTACAATCTGCCGGCGGTCATTGACGGCGATCTCGACCCGCTGATCGAGCCGCTCATGGCGCACGATTCGGAGGAACGACTGGCGGCCTTGAGGTTGTGAAACGTCCCGACAGTTGCGCCCCAAAAGGAATGCGCAACCTGTCTTCTATTAGTATTTGATGAAAACGAAAACCCCGAAAGGAATTATTTTTGATTGCGATGGCACGCTGGCCGACACCATGCCGCTGCACTGGCGCGCCTGGTCGGCCATTGCGCAACGGCACAAATTGCATTTTCCGGAAGAGCGTTTCTACGCGCTGGGCGGCGTGCCCACCCGCGACATCCTGAAAATGTTGAGTCAGGAACAAGGGGTGCCCATTGATCACATCGCCGTGGCGCACGAGAAGGAAAACGAGTATCTGCCGCTGCTGCATCAAGTCGAGCCGGTCAACGCGGTCGTCGCCGTCGCCCGCGAGCACAGCGGCAAAATTCCGATGGCCGTGGCGTCCGGTGGCACGAAAAAAATCATCACGCAAGTGCTCGAACACCTCGGCATCGTGAAACTGTTCGACGCGATTGTGACCAGCGAGGACGTGACGCGACAAAAACCCGCGCCGGACATTTTTCTGGAGGCCGCGCGCCGCATCGGTGTGCCGCCGCGCTTCTGTCGCGCTTACGAAGACACGGAGCTGGGGTTGCAGGCGATTCGCGCCGCGGGGATGGAGGCGGTGGATGTGAGGGAATTACTCGTGAAGCGTTGAAGGCTTTTTGGTTCACACTCTCAGTTTCGGTCTTCGCGTTTCTTCCACACGTAACGGAACATCAACACCCGCAGCGCGGCTGTCAGTGGAATCGCCAGAATGCCGCCGAGCAATCCGCCCAGCAGCGTGGTGCCCACCATGACCGCGATGATGATGGACAGGGGATGCAGCCCGACGCGGTCCCCCATGATCTTCGGCGAGATAACCAGACCCTCGAGCGTCTGCACCACGGCGAACACGGCCAGCACGCCCAGGGGATGCCACCAGTCGCCGAATTGCACCAACGCGATGATCAGCGCAGCGACGCAAGTCGTGATCGCGCCCAGAAACGGGAT
>QHPW01000018.1:0-3827 GCA_003219675.1 Verrucomicrobiota bacterium | reverse complement strand
GCGTAAACCGGAATCAGCGCCAGACCCGCCAGCACGCCGAACCAGGAGGCGACCCTGGAGACCTGGCCGAACAACCAGGAGCCGGCTTTTGGCGCCGCTTTTGCCAGCCAGGCGGTCGCCGACTGCAAGGTTTGCGCATCCAGCGCGGTGCTCCAGATGGAAGGCGTGTTCGTGCTGGAGTCAGGTGGCGCTGATGGGTTGGAGATCGTTTCAGGGTTTGTGGTCGTGACGGAATTCGTGACCGGACTGGTTTCGGGCTGAAGCTGGAGAAATTTGCGAAGCAGTTTCGGCGGGTTATCAATCCAGTCCTGGACCCGTCGCTGCAGGTTGAGCGAGTATCCTGGAATTTTTCCCACCAGTTGTTTCGTTTCGCGGACCACCTGCGGCACCACACTGCCGGCCAGGGCGAGGGTGATCACTGCCGCAAGCGCGAACACGCAGAGAATGGCGCGGGTGCGGGAGGCCCCCCGCCGTTGGATGAAATCGACCACCGGATCGAGCAAATAAGCCAGGACACCCGCCACGGCCAGCGGCCAGAGCACCGGGGAGAGCAGGTGCAACACCTTGCCGAGGCCCCAGACCGCGCCCGCGACAACGGCCGCGATGATCGCCACCGCCAGCGCGGTCACGGCGAACCAGATGACGCGGGCTTGCCCGGGAGTGGGAGGCGCAAAGTCCATGAGATTTCAGATTTGAAATCTTTCTTATCCCTGTCCCAGCTTCTTTGATTTTTCCGCCGCCGCCCGCACCGCGTTCATAAGCGCGCCGCGCACCCCGGCGGCTTCCAGTTCGTGAACGCCTTCGATGGTCGTGCCGCCGGGACTGGTCACCATGTCTTTGAGCGCGCCTGGATGCTGGCCGGTTTCGAGAACCATCTTCGCGCTGCCGAGCACGGTTTGCGCGGCGAGCTTTGTCGCCACGTCGCGCGGCAGGCCGGCCGCCACGCCGCCATCGCTCAGCGCTTCGATCATCAGGTAAACGTAGGCGGGCCCGCTCCCGCTTAAACCGGTGACCGCGTCGAGCAACGCTTCCTTGAGCTGAAACACGACCCCGATCGAAGCGAAGAGCTTTTGCGCCAGGCGCCCATCCTCAACCGTCGCATTCCTGCCCAGCGCGTAAGCCGTGGCGGAAGCGCCGACGAGCGCCGGAGTGTTCGGCATCACGCGGATCACGCGCGCGCCATCGCCCAGGCCGCCTTCCAATTTCGCCAGCGTCACGCCCGCAGCGATGGAGATGAGCAGATGTTTCTCATGAATTTGACCCCGGATTTCCTTGAGCACGTCGGCAACCTGATCAGGTTTGACCGAAAGCAGCACCACGCCTGCGAACTTCAGCACCTCGAGATTTGAGGTCGTGGTTTTCGAGCCGGATTCCCCGGCGAAAGCGGAACGCGCGGCGTCGACCGGGTCACCGGCAATAATCTGGTCGGCGCCGGCCAGTTTCGCCTGGATGAATCCTCTGGCCAGGGCAGTGGCCATCTTCCCGGCCCCAAGAAAGCCGATGGCGAGTTTCGCGGACATGCCCCCGGATTGTTTAAGGTCACCGGGCCGGAGTCGAGCGTGAAAACTGCAAACAAATCCTGGTGGTCGCAAGGCATGGCAGCGCGCATCTGCATCGGATCACCGACCCGTCCCGGACCGATTACCCTTTTGGCAGAAGGAGATTTACGAAATCACGCAAGGCGACTAGGGCGCGATCGATAAGTTCGATCGTTTAGGCCCATTTACTCCGCGAGATTCTGGGACGAGCGTCGCCCGGCGCAAGTGGTTTGCGCGGATAAACTGGACGGCTTGTTGCCATGACTCAAATGAGCCAATCAACTTTCCCTTTTCGAATACCGAAATGCGTCCCGACGGGGGCTCGGTATGTTGTTGCCGTGGTGAATCTACCATCGAGTACAGCCCAAAAGCACCTTCCGTTCTCAGGCTGTTCGCCCTCGGCACCGAACAGTGATAGCCTGTTGCTACTCAGAGGCTTTTGAGAAAGTCACTTCACAATTCCAGAAACAGATCGAGAGCCTGTTGCATTGCAAATCCAATGCTTGCGCAGCGGCGACATGTCGTCGCTCAAGGAGGGGCTGTTCGGGGAACACCTGTGCAGCTCAGCGACTGACTTTGCCTTTTGCCTTGTGGATTTCCGAAGGCTTTCCAGAAGTCAGTTTGTGATCTGAACCGGCAGCGGAGGATCGGGTCCAGGATGACCTCGAAGCTTTCCTGGAGAGTTTCTTGTTCCTTTCGGACCTGCTCACGGCCCATGCCGCCTGGCGCGAACAAGCGGAGCGGCGCCGCGCTTCGTCAAGATCTTCGCGCCTCAGGGGACCAGGTCCGGTTCATGGAACGGCTCAAGCAAACAGCGTCTGCGCCATCCCGTGAGCCTCTTTCCACTGTAGAATCGCGTCGCGGAGATGGGCAGCGGCAATTTCAAATTCCTTTTTCAGTTCGGCAATTCTTTCGCGGGACGCGGCGATTCGCTTTTCGGTGGCAAGCACATATTCGTTCTTGCGCCGTTCCCAGTTTTCGACCGCCCGGTGCAATCGTTCCTGGGCCGTTCGAAGCAATGCATGCGTTGGTTCCGGAAGCTGAACCGCCTTTGCGTTCAACCGCAGATCCAGTTGCCTCTGCTTTTCAGCGATTTCCTTGAGCTGGATTTTTTCGACAGGAACACGGCGCAACTCGCCCACGAATCCCAGCCTGTGCAACAGCCAGATGGTCCACTTGGTGGGATCAAACTGCCAGGGCCTCACTCCGTTGCGGTAGTCGTGCTGAAATTCATGGTGAAAATTGTGGTATCCCTCGCCAAAGGTGAACAGTGCCATGAACCCGCTGTCGCGCGCGGTGCAACGGGTCGAGTAAGGCTGGCGGCCGATGGTGTGACAGAGTGAATTGATGAAAAAGGTCATGTGCTGGACAAAAACAACCCGCGCCATTCCCGCCATCAAGAAGCTGCCCAGGGCCGCGGACCATCCGCCCCACGCCCATCCGATTGCGGTCGGCAGTGCAAAGCCCGTCAGCACGGCGATGAGGTAATAGTGGCGCTGCTGCCACAGCACGAGCCGGTCCTGCTGCAGGTCAGACACGTTGTCCAGACAGGAATCGGGCTTCAGCTTGAAGAGAATCCAGCCAATGTGAGCGTGGAAAAAGCCCTTGGTGATGTCATAAGGATCGTCGTCGTGATCGACGAATTTGTGGTGGCGTCGATGATCGGCGGCCCAGTGCAAAACCGAATTCTCGAAAGCGGCGGCGCCGAACAGCAACGTGAACAACCGCACCGGCCAGCTCGCTTTGAAGGTTCGATGGGAAAACAAACGGTGGTAGCCGAGCGTGATGCTGAGCCCCGTGCACGCAAAAAAGGTGGCAAACAGCGCCGCCTGAAACCAATCCAAACCGAAGCCCCACAGGTAAAGCGGGACGGCGGTCAGCGTGACGAGAAACGTGCCGATCAAAAACACGCTGTTCTTCCAGTTAACCGATTTCCAAGGAATACTCATTATAATAAAACTTCTCTGCGCGATCTTGCGGTTCGCGCTTTTCGCTCGAATAAATTGCCTGTGCCCTTCCAACCCGTTCCCGACTATCGGGTTCCAAATCGTCATTGAAAGCACTTTCAACTGAAGATTCACCATGCGTTGGAGGCAGCAATGCGTCTTACTCCACTGATTGTGCACTTATTCGGGGAGAATGCAACTGCTATGTTCCGCGCCCAACTCCCACGAACCAAACCCCTTACGCGGAACCGTCCAGCCGCCCATACTTGCGAATCTCCGGCCAGATCAGCGCGATAACTGCCACCACAAGAATTGTGCCGACACCGCCGGATACCACCGCGAA
>QHPW01000420.1 GCA_003219675.1 Verrucomicrobiota bacterium | reverse complement strand
TCCGTTTGGCGCTCCGCCCCGCACAATCATCGGTTCCCGAAGACGCCACCACGCTGGCGCGCTCCAGCCTGACGAAGATCCAGACCAAAATCCACGACGTCCTCAACAGAGCAAAAGTCACGGATCCTACCTCGAACGCGCACCTGCAGGAAACCGACGACCGCATCACCACCGCCTTGCAGGCCCAGATGCAGAAGCCGGTGGAATAATCAAACCAGTTTGGAAAAAAGCTCAGCGAATCGCCCGAACCCGGTGGTTCTCGCTGTCGCCGATAAACACCGCGCCGTCCACGCCCACAAAGATCCCATGAGGACGCGACAGTTTGCACTTCAACGGATCGCCGTCGGGACCGTCGCCGCGTTCCCCGGTTCCCGCGACAAGGTCAACGGTCTCCTTGCGTGTGTCGATCATGCGAATGCTGTGGCTTTCGGTGTCGGTAAAATAAACATTGCCGTCCGGGGCAATGCTGATGCCTTTAGGTCCGGCCAGGGTCGCGTCCCTGGCGGGACCGCCGTTGCCGGTGAACCCGCTCCTGCCCGTCCCGGCCAGGTGATGAATCGTGCCCGCCTTCAGATCGAGTTTGTAAATCGCGTTCCCTTCGCGCAGCGCAAGCCACAGGTTTCCGCCTTTGTCGAAATCGATTGCCCGCGGGCCGTTCAGAGGCGCGTTGGCGAACCTGGCGCCATCAGGCGTCGGCAATTTTTCTCCCGTGCCCGCGAATGTGGAAATGATTCCCGTCCGGATGTCCACCTTGCGAATGCGATTGTTGCCGATGTCACAGATGTAGAGGTCTCCCTTCGCGTCAAACTGAATGCTGTGCGGCTGGCGCAACTGCGCTTTCGCGGCGGGTCCGCCATCGCCCGCAAAACCTTCCTTTCCAATCCCTGCCACGGTCGAGAGGGTGCGCGTCTGAGCGTCCACACGCCGCACGACGGCATTCCGCATTTCGACAAAAAACATGTTCCCGGCTTTGTCGAATCGGACCTCATACGGCTCGTTCAGCTCCGCCTCCAGCGCCGGACCGGCATCTCCCGAGTAACCGCGCCGGCCTGTTCCCGCGACCGTCGTGATTGTCCCGTCGCGCGCCACGCGGCGAATGCGGTGGTTCTCCATGTCGCAGATGTAGAGCGCGCCGTCCGGGCCGATCGAAATGCCATACGGGTTGTTCAATTGCGCCCCGGCCGCCACACCTCCGTCGCCCGAATAACCCGCCGCACCGGTCCCGGCGAAGGTTGAAACTCGTGCCGCTGAAAAACCGGGTTCTGTGGAGAACAACAGGGAAACCCCGAGCAACAGTTCAATGCTCAAACTTTTGATTCCAGGTTCCGGCGAGTGCATGGAACTGTTATACTCAACCCGGCCGGTAAAGTCATTCCTCCGTTGTGGCCCCCTGACCCTCTCCCCCGGGGAGAGGGAACAGCCATCGCGCGTCTCTTGAGAGTCCGGGCGCTGCTCGTGTCATCTCCGCCTCTCGATCCTTCCTCACGACCGCTCGTTGCGTCTGCATCGCCAAAGCGCGGCGAATGTTTCTCCCTCTCCTGGGGGAGAGGGCTGGGGTGAGGGTGAGCGTTGCACACCCTTCTTTTCTCCAGACTCGTCGCATTCTACTTGTATGCGTCGGCCAGTTTCCATTCCTCGTCGAAGAATCCCGCCTCAACAACCTCGCCGGCCACGGCAACGGACGGCGGGCCGTCGATGTCCACCACCGCGTAATCGGGCAGCTTGGGCGTCTGCTCGGCGTTGCTGGACGAAACCGGGTGCGCAAAGGTGAAACCGCTGTTGAGGACAACATATCTCTGCGGATCCAACGGGTCAGGATAGATCAGAACAGGCAGATGATGAGTCGAGTCGAAATTGTTTTTACCGACACGCACGCCCTTCCCGTCCCAGGCAATCGGCAATTTGTCCGCCATTTTGGCCAGCAGCCTGTTGCTCTGCGGATCACCCCAAAGCACCAGATTGTTATGCGCGATGTCCGCTTCTGTAATTTCATCGTCCCGCTTCACACGCGGGTCGCCCCGGAATTGATTCCGCCACTCGACAATGGCTTTCCGCATCTCGTTGGTTGTCCAGTGACCAATCTCTTCGCACTGCGCCCGCCCGGTCGGCTCGACCATGATGAACGAGTCCATAAACGCATCATCAATCGGACCTTGTAGTCCGTGGCGCTTGCGCAATGCGCCGGCGTCACAGGAATGCACCACCGACCAGCGCCCTCCCCGTTGCATCAAACGCACTTTCCAGGACCCGTCTTCTGAAACTCGCGGCGCCTCCAGCTTTTGCCCGTTGATCTGCACGTCCGGCCGAAGCACTGTGTCCAATGGACAAAGCCCTGGGGGCATTGAAAGCGTCAGCGCGGTCACGTTCTCCGCTCGAACTTCGATCTCGTGCGGATTGAGAATCGCGGCTGCGACGCGCGCCCGGTGCCAATGCTTCTCCAAGCCTTCCACGGCGAGCCAGCACATCTGGTTGTATCGCAGCGTCCAGGTGGTGAATCGCACCTTTCCAGGCAGAGGACTTCGCCCGCGCGCAACCGCTTCATCGACTCGCCTCGCCAATTCCTTCTTCGTCTCCGGCTCGTATCGATGCTCCGTCTTCGGCCCTATAAGATGAACCAGTTCCATTCCCTCGGTCCTCATCGTCGTGGCGATTGCGTCCGCGGCCGCCTTCTGTTTGTCCAGCTCGCCGCTGTAAGCGATGACTGACGTGTTGAACAGATTCAACGCGTAGTCGGTCGCGTCGTACAGGTGCCAAAGACTCTGCTCATACCCGGGTGGACCCTTCAGACCGCGCGGAATTCCGAGGTAGTCCGCCGTATTGGCAAAGCCCGCGCCCGGCGCCACCACCGCCCACTCGCCCGAATGGTGCGCGCCCAGGTGCCACGCCCCCGCGCCGCCCATCGAAAAGCCACGCATCGCGATACGGTCCCGGTCGATTGGATAATGCTTTTTGACGTGTTCCAGCGCTTCCAACACATCCACCTCGCCGGCGAACTTGAACGCGTTGCAATAACGACCGTAAGGATGCAGCACAAAGGCGTTCGACGGCGCAAACTCGCCAAATGACCTTTGCCGGTCACTGATGAATTTAAGTTCGCTCAGATGCTCGTCCCGGCCGTGCAACCAGACGTCGAGCCGGTGCTTCTCCGCGCTGTGCGAATTGAACCACGCGGGTACAACCAGTCCGTAGGGTTGGACCGAGCCGTCGATTCTCGACACGTAGCCGCGCACGAGGAGGCCGGTCGCGCTTGTCCAGGGTGCTTTACCTTCGCTCAGTTGCGCAGCTCTTTCCCGGCCCTGCTTCAGCAGACTCCGTCCGACCTGAACTTCGTTGCTCCGGTAAAACTCGTCGTAGCGCAGCGCCCAATCCACGGCTTTGTGAAAAATCTCCACATCCGGGAGGAAGTCGAGCTGGTCGGGCTTGTCCTTCAGCGCCGTTCGCAAGGATGTAATCTCCCCGGCCAATGCCGCTGCGCCCGCTTCCAATTCCTTTCGGTCCTCGTCCGCAATGCCAATCCCCGCCGGCGGAATCTGCCGCTCCGATGAAGGGCGGTCCGCGGCGCGATCTGTCGCGCAGCTTTTCCAGGCTGCGCGCTCGGCCGGCTTTCCAGTCTGGATGGGGAGAGGGTTGAGGTTTTGAGTGGGAGTAGAGAAGCCAGATTCGCCCTCACCCTGACCCTCTCCCCCGGGGAGAGGGAACAGCTTTGCGCGTCTCTTGAGAGTCCGGGCGATTCTCGTGTCATATCCGCCTCTTGGTCCTGCGCGGAGAAAGCCACACCAAAACCAATAGGTCCGCATCGCCAAAGCGCGGACAACGTTTCTCCCTCTCCTGGGGGAGAGGGCTGGGGTGAGGGCGAGCGTTGAACACCATTCTGCTTCTCCGTCTCATCGCTGTGCCGCCTCCTTTGGTGGAGCTTTGAACTTCCATTGTTCATCGAAGAAACCGGCACTCGCGATGCCCCCAGGCGCTCGCGACGAAATCGACGCGCTGCTATCAACGATCGCCCAGTCCGGCAGCTTCGGTGTCTGCCGCGCGTTATTCAAGTAATCGTATTCGCGGAATGTGAACCCGCTGTTCAGCACGACGTAGCGTCTGGCATTCAGCGGATCCGGGTAAATCAACACTGGAACGTAACGGTCTGCCGGATAGTTCGCCGCGGGCGTATGGACGCCTTCCGCGTCCCAGCGAATCGGCAGTTGGTCCGCAATTTTCGCCAGCAGCTTGTTGCTCCGCGGATCGCCCCAGAGCACGAGATTGTTCGACGCGATGTCGTCGTCCGTGATGTCCGCGTCGTTTTTCACTCGCGCATCACCACGGAACTGGCGTCGCCAATGGTCGATGGCGTGCTTCATTTCCGCGTCCGCCCACGCTCCCACGCTTTCGTTCATCGGCCGGCCGGTGGGCTTCACCATGAGAAACGAATCCATGAACGCGTCATCAATCGGTCCCTGCAACCCATGACGTTTATGGAGCGAGACGTCATCCGCTTTCCCGACCGCCGCCCACTTTCCTTCCTGCCTGCGAAAATGCGCTGTCCATGAACGGTCCGACATCACCCGCTCCGCTTCGAGCCTCCGACCGTCCAGCACGACGACCGGACGACTGCTGTTGTCGAACGGGCACAGCCCCGGCGCCATCGAGAAGGTAAGCGCCGACACGTTCTTTGTCGTCGCTTTGACCGCGTTCTCATGATCGTTCAATTCCGCCACCACCCGCGCCCGTTCCCAGTGTTGTTCCAGGCCATCGACTGTCACCCACAGCATTTGATCGTAGCGCAACGTCCACGTCGTGAACTTCACTGCGCGCGGCAGGGCGTTCCGTCCCTTCTCCGCGATGCTGTCGATGCGCCGGCTGACTTCCGCTTTCGCGCTGCGCTCGTAAGCGTGAGCCGTCTTTGGTCCGATGATGTGCGTCAGTTCTATGCCTTCCGCCGCCAGCGCCCTGGCCATCATGTCCGCGGCCTGCTTCTGCCGGTCCACTTCACCGCTGTAAGCCACGGTCGGGCAATTGAACAGATTCACCGCGTAATCCGTGGCATCGTAGAGATGCCAGAGTTTCTGCTCATACCAAGTCGGCTTCAGCGATTCGTTCTGGAACACTTTCAGGAAATCGGCGGTTTCGGAGAATCCCGCGCCGGGCGCGGCTGCGGCCCACAAACCCGCGTAATGCGTGGCAAAGTCCCCGCAGGCCGCCCCGCCCCTCGAGAAGCCGCGCACAACGAGCCGATTCTCGTCGATGGGATAGTGCCTTCGCGTGTTGTCCAGCGCCTCGAACAGGTCCACTTCGCCGGCGAACCGGTTCGCGTTGCAGTAGCGTCCGTAGAGATGAAGCACAAAAGTGTTGGGTGGAGTGAATTCACCGGGAGACTTCAATCGTTCCTTGATGAATGCGAACTCGGTCAATTGCTCGCCGCGCCCATGAAACCAGAAATCGAGCCGAAACTTCTGCGCGCTCGGCGGTTGATACGATGCCGGCACGACCAATCCGTACGGCTGCACCGAGCTGTCAATCTTCGATTGATAACCGCGCACGACCAGACCGGTCTCATTCATCCACGGCGCAACGCCCTCGCGCAGTGACTTGGCTCGATCCTGGCCCAGAATCAGCATGGCCCTGGCGAATTGCACTTCATTGGACTTGTAAAATTCGTCGTAGCGCAGCGCCCAATCGACCGCCTTGTGATAAATCTGCACGTCCGGCAATAACTCCAGCAACGCCGGCTTGCCTTTCAATTCGACGCGCAGCGACTCGATCTGGCCGCCGAGTTCGGCGACGCCCTTTTCCAGCTCCGCGCGGTCCGCATCGGGAACTTGTATTCCCGGCGGCGGAATGCGGCGGACTTTGTCCGGAACGTTGTCGGAAGGACCGTCGGCGCGAATGAGAAAGACGACGAGCCAGGAAAATGTTACGACAAGAATGGGTGAACGCATGGCTATCGTGTGTGGCGAAAATCAGGGAGCGACACAAGAAGAAACTGTATCGGATTTGAAAGCAGCAGTTGGCCGGCTGCGCCATGGGCATCTCTTCAAACGTCTCTGGTCCCTCGCTCTCCGACAACACGATGACCACCGAGCTGGTCACTGGGCTTGAAATGTAACCGGTAGAGTAGAGAGGAGAGCACGGAGTGAAAGACAATAGCGTCAATGACCGCCGCTCCCCTCTCCCTCGTCGAACCGGACATGCAGATTTCCCGCATCCGGCTCTCGCCAGAATC
>QHPW01000094.1 GCA_003219675.1 Verrucomicrobiota bacterium | reverse complement strand
CCGCCGCTCGGTGAAGTCAGCCATGGCGGAGTCAAGCTCGGCGTAAGGCTTAATATCTCCGGCGCATACAAATATCGGCTCCGTCCATCGGCGCTGATCCGGGCGTAGATGGCATAAAGGCCCGGCGCAACACGGGTCGGATTCGCTGTCCACTGGATCGAGCTGAGGCAAACGGAATGGGTTCCTGTCGCGGGCACGGTCTGCTGGTAAAGCTCACCGACATTGCCATTGATCGGATTAAGGTCATTGTCCAGGAATACCTGAACCGTGGCCGTCGTGTTTGTATTCGACCCGTACTGGTAATAAAACTGCATGGAATGAGTCGCCCCCACGGTCGTCGTGTTCGTGCCGAGCAGATTGAATTGGATCAGGTTCGGCCACGCGCCGGTGTTGGCGGGCAAAGCCTGACGGTTGGAGTCAAACCCCGCGCCAAAGTCCCAAATCTTGTTGTATCCGCCGCGAACCTGTCCTGTGCCTGCGCCAGCCGGTTCGTCGGTTGTCAGCCGGTTCCCGCCACCGATCAGGCTCCAATAAAACCCCGCGTGCTCGCCGCCGTTTTCGTAGGTTGTCCACCAAAGCCGGCGTTCCGTGACAGTGATATTCGCCTGAGTGTCGGTTGTTGGAGTTACCAGATCAAGGGTGCCGTGATACCAGAGATGCGCGTCGCTGTGAGACTGGCTGTATCCACCGGACAGGTCGTTCAGATAACGGTTGTAGGCGCCGGCCACAGGTTCGCCACTGGGATCGAATCCGAAGAGGGACGAGTTCTGCTGATAATAGTTGTCGGCAAAGAGAACGTTGGCATAGACGCGCGCCGAGCCATCAACCGTGGAAGTCACAAGAGAGTCATCGAAACCGTCATTGTTGAGCGGGTGCGGATCGAGGGTGGTCAAATGATCGACCCACACGCCTTGAGCGCCGAGCAGCCGCGTGATCTCGCACATCATGGAGCCGCCCCGACTGTGCCCGACAAGATGCAGCGGCAGTTCGACCAGCGCCCTGCCGCCCAGTTCAGTGATGAAGTTGGTCGAGAGCAGCGCGGAGGCAAAGGCAGGCGCGACGTCCGTGGTGCTGTAAGGCGCGCCGCTGAACAGACTCCCGGCCAGTTGCGACCAGTCGAGTTTGACAAGGATCTCCGCCGACCCGGCGTTGGTCGGCGGGACTCCGCCGATCCGACTTTGAGTGGGCACGTAGTTACCCTGGTTGTCCTGCACGAAAGAGATTTCGTAACAAGAGAAGTTGGTTCCAGCGAACCGGTAATACTCCGGAATCTTCTGAGCCATCGGGATGATCCAGTCGGTGACGTTGCCGGAAAAGCCATGCGTAATCAGCGTCACACTCGCGCCGCGCGCGGGTCGGCTGGATATGGACGCCGCCGCAAGTGCCGCGAGCAAGAACTTTGACCGCCACTCGCCCGATTTGCGGCGTTTGCTGTCCGTGTATCTCGAATTCGATTCAGCCATGGCATCGCGGGCATCTATGAGTTCGGCCAGTTGATCTGCTTGCGTCTTCTCGAAGGCAACGTCCGTCTTTGGGGACAAACTTCAGGTTGACCGTCGAACAACGCGGCCCAAAGGAGAAAACTGGTCGGAGCGACAGGATTTGAACCTGTGACGTCTTGGTCCCAAACCAAGTTTTGGCAGGTTTTCCGCGTTGCCCGTTGTTGCATCTTGTGCGCTGCTCATGCCCCTACCTATACGTGGATTTCCCGTGTTGGCAAGCACTTTGTCGCATCTATGGGCAACTGTCGGCAAGAAAAGTTGTGCGGGTTTGTGTTGCTGTGCGGAATCTGTGCGGAGCCGGAATAGTGTGCGGAATCTGTGCGGGCGGATACCGGGTCCGGTTCCGCCCAATTTGCCCTTGCCGGTTTGCGCTATCCCTTGTCTGTGCGCGTGGCCTGGCTGGGGTGGGGTCAAATCGCAGTGCGACGGAAATCATCAACGAGCTGCCGAAGCTGACCGAAGCCGAATTACGGTTAGTGCGCCGGCGGTTGCTCGAACTCGCGGCCCAGAACCAGGATATTGAACTGTGCAACCAGGCAGCACTGGACGGCGCAATGATGCTCGACCGTATGGAGGATGACGATGCCCGTCGTCAATCCCGGTGAAGTCTGGATGATTGATTTCGGCATGACGGCCAAGGTTCGGCCGGCCTTGCTTCTCACTGGCACTCCAGCCGACGACGAACTTGATATCGTTACGGTCCTTCTCCACACGACTGCCTTGCGCGGCAACCGCTGGGAACTTTCCATCCCGAAACCGTTTTTGAAACCAGGCGCGTTCCACCTACAACAGGTTCAGACCATCTCGACTGTCAAGCTGGAGCGCAGACTGGGCGCACTGACCGTGGAGGAAATGAAGCGCGTGCGGGACGCGCTGGCCAAACGGTTGGCTATTTGAGCGGGTAAAGAAAACAAACCAGCCATCGCTTTACCCGGCGGGATTTTGCGCGAGAATGTTGTCCAACGTCGCCTTGTCAGCTTCCAGGTCCGCGGCAGGGTAATTCACCGGCACGCCGCGTTCCTTGAGAAAAGCTTCCGTCTGCCAGTAGTCGAGGCCGAGCATTTCGCCGACTTGCCGATGCGAAAGGCGCCCCGCGCGATAACCCTCAATGGCCGCGTCTTCCATGACGTGACGGCCCACCTCCTCCGGGGTCTCTCCCCATCGACGCGCGACTCGGTCAGGCATGTTGACAGTGAATTGCATGACGTCCGTTACTGTAGAGGTTCCGAAGCAGTAGTGGCAAGAAGGCGAAACACGGGAAGTGCACCTGCCAGTCACGTTGCTCACTACTGTCCTCCACGCTGGCGGCGCAGGAGCGCGCCTTGCACGCTCGCCCAATCGTAAAGGCAGCGCCTGCCGATCTTGATGTAGGGAAGCAGTCCCTTGGCTTTCCAGTTGCCCAGAGT
>QHPW01000419.1:8126-15230 GCA_003219675.1 Verrucomicrobiota bacterium | reverse complement strand
CCCGCTAACGCCGGTGGGGTGAACACCCGCCGCACATTCCCAAAGCCCTGGGATATGCTAAGGGGCATGCAAGCAATGAATCCAGTTGAAACGCGGATTTGGGAATTGGCGAGCTTCGAACTTGGCCAACGGAAAAAAATCATCCGCAAGGTGCGCCGACGGGAAGTCATCCCCAACCGGAGATATTCGTGGCTGCTGTTTGAAAAGCAGACCGACCCCGAACCCTTCGAGACCGTTGTCCTCGATGCCAGCCTCACAGAAGCCCTCAAAATTGACCAGAGCGTCGGAGCGGAATTGGATGTGCACTTGTGGGTCTAGCCCGGTGGCAAACCGGAGTGCCGGAGCAAGGAGGTAGAGTTCTTTCGACTGCTTAAGGCTTCTCTGAGGGAGTGGACCGCGCCCGATTGCGTGTTTTGTTTGACCATCGCGGGATCAGCCTGCTCCGGCGGTTTCCGATCATCTCCCGGAGAACCGTCCGCGGCGTCCGGGCTCACGCCAGGGGAGACAGTGCTGCGGTCGCGGGTGGCGTTGCCCGCGAAATGGAGCAGCTCCAGGATTTCGCCCCGGAGACGAAGGAATTCCGGACTGCTTCGTTGACGCGGGCGATCCTGGGCGACGGAGATGGTCCGTTCGATCCGGCCGGGGCTCGGGGTCATGATGACAATGCGGTCGCTCATGTAGATGGCTTCGTCGATGTCATGGGTGACCAGGAGCATGGTGGTGCGACGGGCCTGCCAGAGGCGCAGCACCTCATCCTGCATGCGCATGCGCGTGAAGGCGTCGAGGGCGCCGAGCGGTTCGTCGAGGAGCAGGACTTTGGGATGATTGATCAGCGCCCGCGCCAGAGCGACGCGCTGGGACATGCCGCCGGACAGATGATGGGGAAAAGCGTTGGCGAACGCATCGAGTCCGACGAGGCGCAGGAACTCGTCCACCTCATGCCGTTTTTCCTGGAGCACGCCGCGCGCGACCAGGCCCGCCTGAATATTGCGGCGGACCGTCAGCCAGGGAAAAAGGTTCGGGTCTTGAAAGACCAGGCCGCGTTCGGCGCTGGGCGCGATGATCGGCACATCGCCGATCCAGAGCTCGCCCGAATTGGGGGAGTCAAGCCCGGCGATGAGACGGAGGAGGGTGGACTTGCCGCAGCCGCTGGGTCCAACGATCGAGACCAGCTCCCCGGCCGCCACCGAGACAGTGACCCCGGCCAGCGCCAGCGTGCGAACATTGGCATTGTCGGGCGATGGGAATTCCTTGACCACGCCCAGCACGCGAAGCGAGGAACCTTCGGAGGCGCTCGCGGACATGGCTACCACTTGATCACTCCCTTCTGCCAGACCAGCACACGGTCGCGCACCTTGAACAGCAGAGTCATGATGGTTGAGAAGAACGCAGCCATGATGACCAGGGCGGCATAAACCTTTCCATATTCCGCCCAACCCTGCTTCCAAGCCACGTACCAGCCCAGGCCGGACTTCACACCGACAGTCTCCGCGACGACGAGCGTTAAAAACGCCGCTCCCAGGCCCATGAACAGACCGATGAAGATGCTTGGCATGGCGGCGGGAATGGCGACGCGAAGGACCAGGTACGGTTCCCTCGCGCCCAGCGTGCGGGCGACGTCGAGATACGAAGCACGCGTGTTCGAAATCCCGGAGGCGGTCAGCATCGTGACGGGAAACCAGACTGCAAGAGCGATGATGCCGATGGCGGAGAACCTGGGTGAGGGAGACAGGACCATCGCCAGCGGAATCCACGCGGTGGCGGGGATCGGTCCGACAACTTTTAACAGTGGCATGCCCCAATACCGCGCCTGGTTAAACCAGCCGATACAAACGCCGGTCACCAAAGCGACCGCGACGCCGAGCGCATATCCGGCGAGGAGAAGCTTGAGGGAATTCCAGGCGCTGTCCAATAAAAGAGCCCGATCATCAATCAGGCTCTGCAGCACTCCGGCCGGACCCGGAAAATACGGCAACGGCAACAATCGCAACCCCGAAGTGATCACCTCCCAGAAGCACGCCAGCGAAACTGCGGCGGCGATAATCGGGCCCATGTGCCGCATCCATCGCATCAGGTGTGACGAGAACGATTGGCCCGCCGCAGCCAGGACGCCCGAAAGGAGAATGCTGCCCAGAAACACGGAGTAGGAATATGTTTCCGGCGCCGGCTGGTTTTTGGATACAAACAGATGAACGACGAGCGCGACGGAGGCCGCCACGGGTATAGCCAGGAGCGTCCGCACCCGCGCTCGCGGTGCGGCCGGTGAGTTTATGCCCACCGCGCGGGCCGTTTTTTCCTCAGCCATCTGAACCGGCTCATTGGTTTCTTGAACCGAAGTGTTCATCGGGTTGCGGGCAGGATGAGGCAGGCTGAACAGAAGGGATCCAACAGACTGCTCTGCGCGTATCGACGAATATCCCACCCCGGAGGCACCTGACCCCCGGCCACTTTCTCTACCTGCACCGAATCAAGCCATTCATCAGAAACGCCGTCCAGATGGACGAACGCGCGGCCGGCCAAAGCGGCCACATCGGTGGAAGGACTGAGCATACCGGCGGTCTTCATTTCTGCGGCCGCCAATTTGACCGCGGCTTCCGCTCCGGAGACGCTCGGGATGTAGCGCAGGTGCGAGATCGCGATGGTGTTCTGTTCCACGGTCGAGGCGAGATACTTCTTCTCGACCGATAGTTTCGCCGCGGCTGCAGGATTGGCCTCGACCCATTTGGCGGCCTTGAGCAGGGCACGCGTGGCGGCGGCACAGGCCTTGGGATTGCGGGCGAGATACTTCCCGTTCACCAGCACGGCGCAGCAATATTCGTCCTTGTAAGGCACATCCGCTGCCTGGTCGGCGATGTTGCGGACCTTGCCATCGGCGAGCAGCAAACTGCCGATCGGCTCGGAATTCGCCACCGCGTCCACCTCTCCCTTGTCCAGGGCCAACCCGAGTTCGCCGGCCGGAAAGACCAGCCAGGTGATCTCTTTGCTCGAATCGATCCCGTTGGCGCCCAGGACGCGATTGGCGAAGATGAACGGCGGTGTTCCCATGCCCGGCACGCCGATTCGCTTGCCGCGCAAATCTTTTATCAACCGAATATTCCCCTTCGCCGCCGCCTGGACCCTCAGGCAGCCGCGGTGAATGCCGCCGGTGAACTTCACATCCAGTCCTTGTTCAACGGGCTTGAGAAAATACATGACCAGGTGATGCGTGACGTCAAATCCGCCCAATGCCAGCACGTCCTTGTAATTCGCCCACTGGCATTTGACCAGCGAGGCGTCCAGGCCCTCGTCCTTGAAGAAGCCCTTCTCGACGGCGGTGAAAATGGGCGCTTCGCACGTCAGGCCGATATACCCGACCCGGATTTTTACCGGACCGCCGCCGGTGCTTTCCCGGCTCTCTTTGCAGCCGCCCAGAAGCAGGGCGCCCAATACGGCTGTCGCGATGAGTCTGGTGACGGCCGCGTGGCGACCCGGAACCCGGCTCACGACCGCCGACCCAACGGTGCGCTTGAGTGACATCGCCATATCCATAGCCGCCCTTTTGAACCCTGTCAGCAAGAAAGTATGTATGCGTATTATCTGCCCGCGTGGGCGGCGGGCGGTGGCGCACCGGAAATCAACCGTCGCCGGCCATTTTCTTGTGCACCGCCAACACTATCGTGGTGACGTTCTGGAGGATTTCCTTCGCTGCAGCCGGGTCGGGAATTTTCAGGCCGAAATTCTTGTCGAGCGCGACCACCAGTTGGAGCGCGTCCACGGAATCGAGTCCGAGGCTGCCGGGGCCAAACAAGGGCTGGTCGTCGGCGATTTCCGCCGCCGCCACCTGCAGCATGAGGTTCTCGACCAGCATGCTTTTGATCCGACCTTTCAGGGCGTTGATCTCGTCCATTTTGAAAACGACTCGAATCAGTAAATCCCGCCGTCCACTTTCAGCACTGAGCCTGTAATGTAACCGGCTTCGGGACAAGCCAGAAATCGGACGGCGGCAGCCACTTCTTCAGGACGACCAAAGCGCCGCATCGGAATGCGGGCCGTTGCCGCGTTGCGCTCCTCGCCGTTCATCGCGTCCATGGCCTCGGTCTGGATGTAGCCGGGACAGACCGCGTTCACCGTGATGCCAATGCGGGCGACTTCCTTGGCAAGCGATTGCGTGAGCGCGACGACGCCCGCTTTGGCCGCGGCGTAGTTGGTCTGGCCGGCGGGCGCGAGCAAGGCGCTCAGCGAGGCGATGTTGATGATGCGACCGCCGTGCTGCGCAATCATGGCGGGCAATACAGCCTGGCAACCGTGAAATGTGGCGTCGAGGTTCGACGACAAAACCTCCTGCCAGGCCGCCAAGGAAAGTTGAGCCAGCAAACCGTCGCGGTGTTTGCCGGCATTGTTGACGAGCACGTCGAGCCTTTTGTGTTCGGCGAGGATGCGCGCCACGGCCTTTTGCCAGGCATCGGGCCGGGTCACGTCCAGCTCCAAACTTCGGCAGCGTCGCGGAAACTCTTCGACCAGCCTGTCCGCCTGCTCCCGATTCGCGCGCACCCCCAGCCAGACAAAATCAGGCGAATCTTCGAGAAAGGCGCGGGCGATGGCGCGGCCCATACCGCCGTTGGCGCCGGTCACGAGAATGATTCGGGAACTCATGCGGGCAGATTGGAAATTGAGAATCGGGAAATTGAAATCATGAAATCACGAAATGCGCGCCGATGGCCTGTTCGTTGCAGCCAACCACACTCACGCTGGCGGCGGGATGCTGGCGCTGGCGCAACGCGTCAATGGCCGCAACACATTGCCAGGCGGACACCGCCGCAAGGCCCTCGCCCAGGATTGCTCTAGGCGACAAACGCGCGCCGGGCCAATCCTGCCACGCCTCCTGTTCCTGGGCGTCAATGTTGGGCAGGTTTTGGATTCCGTCGCACAGCAGATGGCCCGGATTTCCCGCGGGCAATTCCGCTCGCATCCGTTGCGCTGCATGCGCGCGCTGTTTTTTGCTGGAAAACAAATGCGGTTCGCTAATGCAGTGAAGTCGAACCGACGGCGCGGTGTGACTCTGGCGCCGCAGGTAAATCGCTCCAGCCCCGTCGCTGAGAATGATCTTGCGCGCAAACAGACGATAAGCATCCGCGGTGAGCCAGTCGATTTCCTCGGCTCCGGCAACGAGGCAGCCGTCAACGCGCCGGCTCAACAGCCAGTCTGCGGCAAGCGCCAGTCCCTGCAGAAAAGTTCCCGGGTCTCCCAGCAGGGTGTAGTTGAGCGCCGTGGCGCCGAGGAGAGCGGCGAGGTGGCTGGCAGGCGCGTTGAACACGGTTTCGGGAAAGACCAATGGGCTGGCCGTGGCCGGGTCTTTCAACGTTTCGTCGTAAAACCGGCGTGAATAATTCACGCAACCGGTCATCACGCAAAGCACGATGCCGAGCCGCAGCGATCCGTTGCGAACGCGCGCCGCGTCGTCGCCCAGGGCCTCAAGCGCGGCGGCGACCGCGTATTGGGTAATCGGGCTGGTGCGTCGCAGGCGCGGGTGCGTCATGAAGTCCGGTCGCGGTGAAGGCGGGGGGACGGACCGCACTCGCAGGGGACGTGCCCAGCCCGGTCGCGCGAGTTCCTTCGCCGGCAGCGGCTCCCCTTTCGCCAAAGCTTCGCGCAGCGGCAGCACGCCCCAGCCGGCGGGCGATACCGCCCCGATGCCGTCAATGAAGATGTTTTCCGGCTCGGAACTCAAAACTTTCATTCCCACCTCCGCAACACGAGCGATGCATTTGCGCCTCCGAAGCCGAACGAATTGGTCAATGCGTATTCCAACTGCGCCTTCGCCGGCTTTTGCACCAGCGGAAACGCGCACAGCGGATCGGGCGTTTCCAGTGTCGAAGTCGGCGGCAACCACTGTTCACCAAGAGCCATCAGACAGATGACGACTTCGACTGCGCCCGCTGCTCCAAGCAAATGCCCGATGCCGGACTTTGTGGAGCTGACGGGAATTTTTGCGGCGTGTTCGCCCGCCCAGCGATTGATGGCAGCAGCCTCGGCGCTGTCGTTCAAGGGTGTTCCGGTCCCGTGGGCGTTGAGGTAGCCGATTTGCCGCGGACTCACGCCGGCGCTTTGACACGCGGCGGTCATGGTCGCGAAGGCGGCGTCGCCCTGCGGATGCGGCTGCGTCAAATGATGCGCGTCGGTGGCGGTGCCGTAACCGACAATTTCACCGAGGATTATTGCTCCGCGCCGTTGGGAGTGTTCGAGTGTTTCCAGCGTGAGAACCGCCGCGCCTTCGCCGATGGCGAGCCCGTCGCGCCGCGTGTCGAACGGGCGACAGCGTGTCGGCGACAGGGCTTGTAATGAATCAAACCCGGCAAAGACGAGTTGACTCAGCGCATCGTAACCGCCGGTCATCGCGCGCTGAGCGCGGCCGTTGCGAATCAATTCCCAGGCATGGCCGATCGCATTAGCACCCGAGGCGCACGCGTTGGCGATCAGAATGATGGGACCGCCGAAACCGAGCGCGTCGCTGAGGTCAATGGCCTGACGCTGTGCCTGATAGTGTAACACGCGGGTCGGCTGACGCCGGTGCGAGTCGGGCGTGTGGATCGCCTGACGATAATAATCCTGGCCCAGACTCATTCCGCCGCTGGTGGTGCCCAGCACCAGCGGCAGATCCGTTGAAGGCTTCCAGCCGGATTGTTGCCAGGCTTCATGCGCCGCCAGCAGCATTAATTTCGCCGCGCGGTCGAGCCGGCGGACCTGGCGCGCGGGCAAATGCGTGTCGGGCAGGGCGGGGGGCAGCTCAACTTCGCCGGATGCTTTCACCCGCTGACGGGAAACGTCGAACAGCGTGACCGGCCGGATGGCAACACGCCCGGCGCGAAAGCCGTCCGCGTTGGCTTTCCAGCCGACCCCAAGCGGGGTGACAATGCCGGCGCCGGTGACGACGACGCGCGGCGGCGGTACGGGAGGTTGTTTGCGGGGGAAAAGCACGGCCAGTTTGATTGATTTGCGAAACCTTAATGAAGTCTTTGATGGGAAGTCAAATACTGGTCCGGTTTGGCAGTGTCCTGATTTGGCGGCGGTGCTGCGGCACCGCCGTGCGCCGCGGCAGCGGCGCACCCACCTTAAGCAGATCAGGAC
>QHPW01000419.1:2333-8105 GCA_003219675.1 Verrucomicrobiota bacterium | reverse complement strand
TCAAGGTTGTCAGCCAGGCGCGCGTTGCCTAGATTGCGCGCATGAAAATGAAATTGTCGGGTGGAAAATGGCTGGCTGCCCTGCTGCTTGCCGGCGGGCTGAGCCAGAGCGCGTCCTTGGCCGCGGACCTGACGGGGTTTGAGCTGATCAAGGAAGGCAACCGCCACGTCGGCGAGGAAGCCAGAGGCCGCGTGGTGCAGATTCGTTCGGAGAAATCGATCGGAAGCCTAACGCCGAACATCTGGTATGTCGTTTACTACGACCCCGATGCCACCGCCAAGGCCACCGAAGTCAAATTCGCCGCCGGCACGAAAGTTTCCGTCAAACGTCCCGCGCGCATCCTTGAACCCATCACCCGATCCCACCGCGAGTTGCCCAGGGAAAAACTGAAAGTCGATTCCAACAAAGCCATCGAAATCGCCAAAAACGATCCGTTGCTCAAAAACCTCACGCTCACCAACACCGAACTGAAACTGGAACGCGGCGAAGGCGACCTGCCGGTCTGGAAGGTGAAACTGTGGGCGTCGAAAATCCGCAAGCCCGCCGAGACGGTCAACCTCGGCGAAATTCACATCTCCGCCGAAGACGGCAAGGTAGTCAAAAACGATTTGAAGCCGGGACGCGTCGATTAACCGTTTAGGTTCTGTGAACGCACCGGCCCAAGCCGCGCGGGTTTACGATGCCGTCATCCTCGGCGGCGCGCTGTCCGGCGCAGCCACGGCCATTCTGCTCTTGCGCGAGCAGCCGGGACTGCGGGTGCTGATCGTCGAGAAATCAGCGGCGTTCACGCGACGGGTCGGAGAAGCCACGGTGGAGGTCAGCGGCTACTTTCTGAGCCGGGTGCTGGGCTTGACCCAACACTTGAACCAGGCGCATCTGGTCAAACAAGGGATGCGCTTCTGGTTTTTCAATGGGCAAACAAAGTCGCTTGCCGACTGCAGTGAAATCGGGGGACGCTACCTGGCGCGGGTGCCGGCCTATCAAGTGGACCGCGCGGTGCTGGACGAAGAAGTGCTGCGACGCGCCTGCTCCCTTGGGGTCGAGCTGTGGCGGCCCGCGAGCGCCGGCAGAATTCAGCTGATCGCAGGCGGTCTGCAAACCGTGGAAATCCACTGGCAGACGCAGACCGAGCTTGTCCAGGCGCGCTGGGTGGTGGACGCTTCGGGTGTCGCCGCATTGATCGCCCGCCAGGAAGGGTGGTGGCAACCCAACACCGCGCATCCCACGACGGCGGTGTGGGCGCGCTGGACCGGGGTGAAAGACTGGGATGGCGTGGAACTCGCGGAAAGATTTCCGGACTGGGCGATGGCGTGCCACGGTATTCGGGCGACGGCGACGAATCATTTCACCGGCGACGGCTGGTGGGCCTGGTGCATCCCGCTCAGGGGCGGTGACGTGAGCGTTGGCGTCGTGTTCGATCAGCGCCGTGTCCGATGGCCGGAGGGCGGTTCGGCGGGCGACCGGCTGAAAGGATTCCTCCTGCAGCATCCGGTCGCACGCGAGATTCTGGCCGACGCAAAATGGCGGGAAGGGGATGTTCACTGGCGGAAGAATTTGCCTTATTGCAGCACGAGGTTCGCGGGCGACGGGTTCGCGCTGGTCGGCGATGCGAGCGCATTTCTCGATCCCCTTTACAGTCCGGGCATGGATTGGATTGCGTTCACCGCGAGTGCGGCGGCCGAATTGATTCTGCGGCAGCAACGCGGGGAAGACATGGCGGCGGCGGTGGAAAAGCACAATCGGGAATTTACCCGCAGTTACCAGCGTTGGTTCACCGCGCTTTATCGCGACAAATACGAGTATCTGGGTGAATACGACCTGCTGCGCCTGGCCTTCCTGCTCGACCTGGGACTTTACTACTTTGGCGTGGCATCCCAGCCGTTCAAGCACGGAAAGAAGGCGCTGTGCAGACCCGTCTTTGCCGCGCCGGTCTCGACGCCGTTTTTTCAGCTCATGCGCGCTTACAATGGACGCTTCGCCCGGATCGCCCGGACCCGCCGCCGGCGCCGCAGGCTTGGCCGGCAAAACGCCGGCAGGCGTTTCATGTTTCAAGGTTACACTTTCGCGCCTTCGAGTGTGACGCCGATTTTCAAGGCGCTTGCCGGCTGGTTTCGCCTGGAACTGACGGAAGGCTGGCGAAGCTGGTGGCCGCGGCCGGTCGCGGCGAACCAACCCGAAACGCTGTTGATCGCGGTGCGCGAGGCCACACCCCAGCGATGATCTCGGAGCACAACCAGATCGAGTCGACGACGAAGCTTGTCCCTCACCGCGCGCTGACTGAGTTTTATCCGGCGCCGGCGCAGCGGGCTGGTTTCGTCAGCGATCTGTTTGACCGGGCCGCGCGCGACTACGACCGGATGAGCGGCGTGATTGCGTTCGGCACCGACCGCCAATACCGCCGGAGCGCGCTGCAACGGGCCGGCCTGAGTCCGGTGATGCGGGCGCTCGACGTGGCCACGGGGACCGGTCTGGTGGCCCAGGCCGCGCTCGATCTGGGAATCGCCCCGGCCAATCTGATCGGCATCGATCCCAGCCTCGGCATGCTCGCTGAAAACCGCCGGCGGCGGAGCATTGAACTGGTGCAAGGGCTGGGCGAAAGGCTGCCCTTTCAGGACTCGGCCTTTGACTTTGTGGTCATGGGCTACGCGCTTCGGCACGTGGAGGATCTGGCAAAACTGTTCGCCGAATTCCATCGGGTGTTGCGCAGCCCGGGCCGGGTGCTGCTCCTGGAGATAACGCGCCCTTCCTCGCGCGTCGGTCTTGCGTTGATGCGGTTCTACCTGGGGAAATTCCTGCCGCTTCTGACCCGGCTCGGCACGCGTCGTCACGATTCCGCGCGGCTGCTGGAGTATTACTGGGCCACGATAGAGGAATGTGTTCCGCCGGCAGCCATCCTTTCGTCCTTCGCCGCGGCGGGATTCAGCGCCGTGCAGCGCAAGAGCAGCGCCAACATCCTGAGCGAATACGTCGCGGTCAAAAAGTGACTTCAGACGGCGGCCACCACGGGGCGTGGAGACCGTCCGCTCACCCTGGCCGACTTCTCCTGCTGATAGTAACCGGCGAGACTCCGGTTGGACGGCACCAGTCCCTCGGCCTCGATCGCGGACAGGATTCGCTCCTCGGTCATGATGAAGCGGTCGCGTTTGTATAACAAATAATCCTCACGCATCTCCGGCGGGGTCAGGTTGATCGTGACCAGGTTCGCGCCGGTGCGCAGTCCGCGGCGATAACCGGCGCCCGGTTCGGCAAGATTCAGCGCGCTGACCGCGGGAATCACCCAGCGCGGCCGCATCAGGCGCAGCGCCGCCATGCAGTTCAAAGTCAAATCAATTTCGGCGGTCGGCGCCTTCGCCAGCGGCGTTTCGTCGCCGGGAATGAACGGGCTGACGCTGCAACCCTCCAGCGGCAGACCGCGCGCCAGGGAGAAGTTGGCGAGCAACGCGGCGTCGGTCTGGCCGGGCAGACCGGCGATGAACCCGGAGCTGACATTCCAGCCGCTCGCCGCCAGGGCGCGGATGTGCTCGATGCGCTCTTCAAACGTTCCCGGCGCCTCCATCCGGGCGTAGAGCGCCGCATCTGCGATTTCGAATTTCAGGATGTAAACGGACGCGCCGGCGACCCGGAGTTGGTCGTAAAGCGCGCGGCTGAGCGTGCCAAGACAGACACTGATCCCCAGCGGCGTTTCGCGACGGAGAATCCTGATCAGAGGCAGAACGATCTCGCGAACCGCAACCGGGTCTTCGCCCGATTGCAGGTTGACATCGGTGACGCTGGCCGGGCGATGGTGGACCAGCAATTCCGCCAACTGATCGAGCCGCGCGCGGTGTCGGGCCAGATCGCGATTGTCACGCCGCATGCCGCAATAGGAACAGTTTTCACGGCAGAAATTGGAAACCTCGACCACCGCGCGCAGGAAAACCCGGCGGCCGAACCTTTCGCCGGCAACACGCGCAGCGCGTTCGTGAAAGGCAAGTTGGGCTTTGTCGCGGGATCTCAGGACGTCGGTCGTTGGGAAAAACGGCTCGTCAATCACCGGCTCAGTTAAAACCGTCCATGGACGGAGCGCAAACCAATTTCTGGGCTTCGGCAAATTTGTCTTGGCCGTGAGGCGATTTTCCCTAGCGTTTGCGCCATGGATTGGCCGTCTCAATGCGCCGTCGTGATTCCTTGCCTCAACGAGGCGGCGACCATCGAGCCGCTGGTCGGGGAGGTGCGCCAGTATCTGCCCGTTGTGATTGTCGTGGACGATGGTTCCAACGATGGCACATCCGAACTGGCAGCCAGGTCCGGCGCGGAGGTGATTCGGCACTCGAAACGGCGGGGCAAAGGCGCGGCGCTGGCGACGGGCTGGAGTCGCGCGCGCGAGCTCGGATTCTCCTGGGCGTTATCGATGGATGGAGACGGGCAGCACGCGCCGGAGGACATTCCGGAATTTCTTAGGCGCGCTGAAAAGACCGAACCCGAACTGATCGTGGGCGATCGAATGACGAATCCGGACGGCATGCCGTGGGTGCGGCGCCGGGTGAACCGCTGGATGAGCGAGCGGATTTCGCGATTGACCGGGCACGTGCTGCCGGACACCCAATGCGGTTTTCGGCTCATGCGGCTGGAGACGTGGGCGCAGGTCCGCCTGCTTGCCGATCACTTTGAAATCGAATCTGAACTGCTCTGCAAATTCATCGCCGCCGGCCAAAAGGTCGAGTTCGTGCCGGTGCAGGTGATTTACCGCAGCGAGCACAGCAAAATCCGACCCGTGCGCGACACCCACCGGTGGTTTCGTTGGTGGTGGCAGGCGCGCGGCTGGCACCGGACGCGAGTGCTCGACAAACCGCTCGGTGGAATGACGAATCACGAATAACGAAGCGCGAAAGGATGTCGAGATACCAACGCCCAGGAGCATGCCTGGATGGCTCCGGCCAGATTGCGGGCAACACGCAGATCAGTTCCACCGTCACGCGCCCGTTCCTGAAGCGGACATGGGACGGCACATGGATTTTCCCCAGCTCCATGCCGCCGACACTTGACGGCAACTGGGCCACCGCCCGTGCCATCAACGACCGCGGCCAGATGGTGAGCGAGGCCAAAGACTTCAGCAACAACTCGCGCGCGTTCATCTGGATTCCATATCTGCAAAACATCACGGACCTCAACAGCTACCTGTCGGCCAGCCAGCAATTGAGTTGGACCCTGTTGGTGGCTTATGGCATCAACGACCAGGGCCGAATCGTGGGATGGGCGGCGAAGAAGAGCAACAATGTCTTCCAGTATTACATCCCGTTCCTGCTCTATCCGAACTGAGACACAAATCACGGTAGGGCGCTGTGGCCTCACAGCGCCGCGGCGGGCTGGGGACAGCCCGCCCTACCTTCTCATGTGCCCGCAAACGCACACTTCCGCGTGCAACGTAGCATGGTAAAGTTTGGCAAGGTTTGCGATGAACGCGAAGCGAACAAAACTTCCCCTCCGGGGACGGGACAGGAGTGGGTGTGATGACGTTACCCTCCGGGCAGGGGGAAGTAGTGGGTATGTCAGCGGATTCACTTTGATCGAGCTCTTAGTCGTCATCGCCATCATTGGCATCCTGGCGGCGCTGCTGTTGCCAGCGTTTGGCCGGGCCAAAGAACAAGCGAAAGCCATCGGCTGTGTGAATAACCTCCGCCAGCTCCAGTTGGCCTTTCTCATGTACACGGAGGATTTTGACCGCGTGCCGCGCAACGGGGTGAGTGATTTAAACGGAAAGATTGCTGCGGAGCCTTCCTGGGTTGCGGGTGT
>QHPW01000419.1:0-2304 GCA_003219675.1 Verrucomicrobiota bacterium | reverse complement strand
CATGCAGTTCGGGCTGGTGCCGCTGAGCGACAGCACTAATAAGCTGTTGCTGGTGGGGCCGGGACCTCTACGGCACCATCGGCGGTTACTCGAAGTCACCGGAAATTTACAAATGTCCCGCTGACCGCAGCTATGTTATCTTCCCCAGCGGCGCGCGCCAAGAACGCGTGCGGAGTTATTCGGTGAACTTTCAAATCGGAGCACCTGCGGAGGTCTTGATTCCATCTAATCCCTGGATGTATTTCTACAAGCCATCCGACTTTAATTTGTTTTCACCGTCGCGGATTTTTTGCTTCGTCGATCATCATGAAGACGATATTCGTCACGTTGCGTTTGCCTGTATCCTCAATGCTGATCCGCCGAGTGACGTGTGGGGGAGCTTCCCGGCCAGCCGTCACACCCGCCGGGGCGCTTTCTCGTTTGTGGATGGCCATGTCGAGTTGCACAAGTGGCGGGACCCGCGCACGGTGCAGCCGTCGATTCGTCGTCCACGTGGCGACGGAGAGTTCGGTCGAGGCAACAATCCCGACATCGCCTGGGTAAAGGATCACGCCACCGGCTTGAAGCCGCGTTAAACCCGCTCCGCTGATTCCCGTCAGCCGTCGGCAACACGCAGATCAGTTCCACCATCACGCGTCCCTTCCTGAAGCGGACCTGGGATGGCACCTGGATTTTCCCCAGCTCCATGCCGCCGACACTTGACGGCAACTGGGCCACGGCCCGGGCCATCAACGACCGCGGCCAGATCGTGGCCGAGGCGAAAGATTTCGGCAACAACTCGCGCGCCTTCATCTGGATTCCCTATCTCCAGAACATCACGGACCTGAACAGCTACCTGTCGGCCAGCCAGCAATTGAGTTGGACGCTGTTGGTGGCTTATGGCATTAACGACCAGGGCCGCATCGTGGGCTGGGCAGCGAGGAAAAGCAACAACGTGTTCCAGTATTACGCTCCGTTCCTGTTATATCCGAACTGAGCCACGAATCATGGTAGGGTGCGGTGTCCTCACGGCGGGCAGAGGACAGCCCGCCCTACCTTTTCATGTGCGCTTAAACGCACACTTTCCGCTGGCGCCACAAAGCTTGCGTGGTTGGGGCGGGTTTACCCTCAACGTTCGCCTCGAGACCTTGAACACCGGCTCCACTCTCGCGAAAATCTGCTTGCCCGGCGGAGCTTGTCAAAAACATGCTCTCCCCGATGCCCGCATCTACAATCAACCTTTCCGCCCTGACGCGCCCGCGATGGAATCTGGTCGTGCGCCTCGCTTCGATCCTTCTCCTCGCGTTCGTCATCGGCTGGATACTGAATGGCGTCGCGCGACAACTCAACCGAAGCCATCGCCCCGCGGGGTTCGCGCGCGGCCTGGTCCAGGGCGCCCTGATGCCGGCGTCGATGCCGAATCTGCTGATCGGCCATGACGTGGCGATTTACGCCGAGAACAACAACGGCGTGTTTTACAAGCTCGGCTACACCATGGGGGTCAACGGTTGCGGCGCGATTTTCTTCGGCGTGTTCTATTGGCGTTTGAAACGTTGGCGAAACCGGCAGTGAAACGCGTTGCAATCAGCGGAGTGTCGCGCGGACTTGGGCGGGCCATGGCCGAAGAATTCATCCGGCTCGGCCACACCGTGCTCGGCTGCGCGCGCTCAGCGAAGTCCATCGCGGAATTGCGCGGGCGTTTTGGCAAGCCGCATGACTTCGAGGCGGTGGATGTCGCCTCGGATGAAAAGGTCCGGGCATGGGCGGGGCGTGTGCTCAAATCGCATGGCGCGCCGGACCTGCTGCTGAACAACGCCGCCATTATCAACAAAAATGCGCCGGTGTGGAAAGTCGGCGCCGAGCAGTTTGATCAAGTCATCGACGTGAACATCAAAGGCGTCGCGAACGTGATTCGCCATTTTGTTCCGGCGATGATCGAGCGCGGGAGTGGTGTGATTGTGAACTTCAGTTCCGGCTGGGGCCGGTCAACGGACGCCGAGGTTGCGCCCTATTGCGCGACGAAATGGGCGATGGAAGGCCTGACGCAGGCGCTGGCGCAGGAGCTGCCCGCGGGCATGGCCGCCATCCCGCTGAATCCGGGCGTCATCAACACCGAGATGTTGCAAAGCTGCTTCGGCGGCTCGGCGTCCGCTTATCCGACGGCGAAGGAATGGGCAAAGCGAGCAGTGCCTTTTCTGTTGAGCCTTGGACCGAAGCACAACGGCCAGTCGCTGACTGTTCCGTAGCCGACGAGGTAACGAGGCGGAAAGCTTCACCTCCAAAAGTTCGGGTGCCAAACAAGCTCCGATTCGGGAATTGGAATCT
>QHPW01000418.1 GCA_003219675.1 Verrucomicrobiota bacterium | reverse complement strand
AAGAAACGCAGCGGATTGTGATCGATACGCAAAAGTTGTGCGGCTTGTCCGCGACCGGCTACGCCGCGCAAGCCAAGATTCACACGCGCAATTTTGTGGGACACTCCGGGAAGATCTACGTCGGCAGCAAACAGGGATACCGCCGCGACGGTGACAAATCCGAATACCCCGGCGGTTACGTAATGACTTACGATCCGAAGACCGGGACGGCGGAAAATCTCGGCATGCCATATCCGTGCCAAGGCGTCATTGATGTCGTGGCCGACGAGTCGCGGGGGTTGATTTATGCGGTCACGTGTGAAGACCAGCACTGGATGCTGTACCACACGAAGACCCGCGCGTATCGCGAGCTTGGGCCTCTGCTCACACCCTACGCGACGACACTCATCGACCACAAAGGCAACGCCAACGCGCTCACCAGGCAGTTCCAGCTCGCCACCTATGAGCCGAAGACAGGTGCCCTGAGGACGCGCGACATCCTGGTGGATGGAACCAGGTTCATCCGGCGCGATCAAAATGCGATTCCCATATGGCAACTCGCCGCGGATGGAAGGACGGCCTACCTGATTCTGATGAATGACCCGACACTCGTCGAAATCAACCTCGCCGGCTCAGGCAGGACAGTCACCGCGAAAAGTCACGGCAAAATGGTGCAGGGCAGAAATTTTGATTCACGCGGCTCGCTGAGCATCGCTCCAGACGGCCGGATTTACGCCCTGGTGCGGGTCGATAACGCGACCGGGTTCGGCAGCGGTTATCTCCATCACCTGGCCCGGTTCACGCCGCGCACGAAAAGGATGGAAGACCTCGGCGTGCTCGCGGTGAAGAATCCCGACTTTTTCGATTTCAGTCCGCGCGACGACGGCAAGCCGCCGCCATTCAGTCACGGCTACCACAAACTGCCGGACGGCACGCTGACGCCGTTGCACGTTCACATGGCGCTGCTGGTTGCCCGCGACGGCACGATCTACGCCACCATTCTCTACCCCTTCACACTGCTGCGAATCGATGGAAGCGGATAACGGCCTTCGGAACACCACGATTGAGTCCAAACAGGCCTCCGGGTATTTCGTGGCGGGCTTGGGAAGCCATCCAAGCCGGGGTTGGTTAGATGTAATACATCTTCTCCTTGGCCGCGCCTTCGTCGAGCAACTGC
Organism: Verrucomicrobiota bacterium; assembly: GCA_003219675.1. Taxonomy (GTDB): domain Bacteria; phylum Verrucomicrobiota; class Verrucomicrobiia; order Limisphaerales; family AV2; genus AV2. The sequence continues at coordinate 1,325 of QHPW01000418.1, read as the reverse complement.
TGGATGGTGATATTGTCGGCGGTGTTTTCGAGGGCTTTCTGCAGTTTTTTCCACGCGCCGCGGAGTTCGGCCGGGCATTGCGGGTCGCTCAGGCCGGATGAATCAAAAACCTGGCCGTGCACGGCGCGCAAAATGTCTCCGAATGAAATGTCCGCCGGCGGCCGCGCGAGCAGATAACCGCCTTCCTTGCCGCGCTGGCTTTTGACAATATGCTTGGCTTTCAGCTCGATCAATATCTGGACCAGATAATTGGCCGGCACACCCTGCTCCGCCGCCAGTTCCTCCACGCGGCGCGCCCCGCCGTCGGGCCAGTGCCGCGCCAGCCCCAACACCGCGCGGGCGGCGTAGTCGCTTTTGACGGACAGTTTCACGCGCGAAAATTAGGCGGCGAAACCTTTCCGCGCAATCAAATCAATTTGTGCCGGAATCAATTTGCATTGTATTACTGACCGCGAACGCGATAGTAACCTTGTGCGCCAACCAAGGCGTTGGTGATTGTGACACTGGTTCCGCTGACCGCGCCGACGTCCTGCCACTGCGTCGCCGGGTTCAGGTCCGCTCGTCGCTGCAGCGTAAAGGGAGGGTGGCGGCCAGGTTGCCGTTGTCGAAATCCCACTGCACATACGGCAAGGGGATGCCTTCGGCCGCGGGTCCGCCCAGCGCGGCCACTTCCTCATCGGTCATTGCGCCCTGGCGAATCTGGAGCGAGTTGACGTAGCAGTCGGTCCGTTCGTTGTCGTCCCCGTCCCCGCACATGAAAAACTCCGGCGGCAACGCAAAGCGCGAATCCACCGCGTTGCCGTCCCCAATCACGTCCTCGCGGTGTTTGAACCCGTTGACGAATTTGGCCACCTTGCGCGGCGTGCTCGCCAGGTCCACCGAAAACACCACCCGCGCCCACTCGCCCCGTTTGTGGTTGTGCGCCGGATCGATCGCGTCATACAGCGAACAACACCCCTTGCCGTAGGAACCGTCACTCGCCCGCCAGAACATGTCGCCGTCCGTCGGATTGCCCAAGTCATGCGTCTGCAGGATCGAGCCAAAGTTCTTGGGACCGTCGGTGCCCCAGAGCAGGTCCATGATCAGCGTGTACTGGTTCAGTTTGTTCGTCAGGCTCCCGCCGTTGGCGCCGAGACCGTGATTGACCCGCAGACCCAGTCGCTTGAAGATCACGCCGTTGGCATCCGCTTCGGCGTCATCGTTCCAGGGGATGTGGATCACCCGCGCCGCTTTGCCCCCGATGTCCGGGATGCCGAACTGCGTCGTGGTGCCGAACTGATAGCGGCTGGCCAGCGTGCCGTCGATGTATTGCAGATCATGGCCCA
>QHPW01000417.1 GCA_003219675.1 Verrucomicrobiota bacterium | reverse complement strand
AGCGCCGTGCGCCTCCGGTTCCGGCGGCGCAGAGCCGAGCCATCGCGAGAGATAATCGGTCAACCGGGCCGCGCCGTCGAACGACGGAATGGTCTCGCAAACCCGTCGCGCGTGGGCGTTCCGATCACAACAAAGGGCCCACTCCAGGGCCGCTGCGAGATTCTCGCCGCTCAATTCCTTCGGGTGGACCCAGCGGGCCAGACCCCGTGCCGCGAGGGTCTCGGCGCGGATTTGTTGTTCGACCTTGTGCGTGGCCCGCGGCACGATCACCAGGGGCCGCGCTTGCACCAGGGCTTCGCACACGCTGTTGTAGCCGCCCATGCTCACGACGGCGTCGGCGACCGCCATGAGCTCAAAATTGTCAGCCTGCTGCATTACGCGACACGTAGTTGTGGCTTGCGCTTGCAGCCTCGCCTGCTGGTCGCCCGGCATGAATGGCCCCGTCACCAGGATCGCGTGCAGACCGGGGAACTTCGCCTGCAGCCGCTCCATGGCAGCCCGCGCGGCCTCCAGCACCGGATATCCATCGCTGCCGCTGCCGACAATTGCCAGCACCACCGGTCCGTTGTCGGGCAACCCATGTCGCTCACGCAGGGTACCTGGATCAATCGCGGGCGGATCGCGGACGACGTAGCCGCAGTAGTGAAGCTTGGATTGGACCGACGGCGGGAGAGCGTAGGCTTCCGCCACATCGTAGATTTTGGGCGAGCCGTACACCGCGATGCCGTCGTACAGCTTTTCGAGAGCGTCGTAAACTCCCACTTCTTGCCAGAGGGCGCGAATGCGACCGGCATCGTCCTGGATGTCCCGCAGGCCGCACACGAAGCGCGTGTCGGGCCGCGCGGCCTTCAGCGCGCGCAGGCCATCACGAAATTCTCCCTTGGAGCCCAGCGGCTCATGATCCACCAGAACCAGGTCCGGCGCCAACCCCAGCACGGCGTCCCGCAGGATCTGACCGCGGATCTTGCGGAAGTGTCGTTTAGCCGCTTCCTCCTGGTCCACGGTCCACTGGGTCGCACCGGGAGGAGGAGGCAGCAGGTTGGGCAGTTTGATGTAGTCGCACCGTTCGGGCAGCGTGAAGCACGCGAGAGGAGACTTGGTCGCGATGTAAGCGACACAGTTCGGATGGCGCGCCAGAATGTGCCGCGCAATCGTCAGTGTCCGCGTAATGTGCCCCAGTCCTTTGTTATCCTGCGCGTACAGCAGCAGGGTTCGCACTTGGGTCGATCGATCTGCAATCATGCGCGCAGACCTGTTCAGAGCCCGGCCAGGCGCAGAGCACCCACGTGCATGAGCACAGGAATATGGTGTCGCCAGAGCTGGCCGACGGGGATTAGCTCGGTTCCATAAATGCGTTCGCCGTCATCCGGAGAAGGAGCCGCCTTGCGGTATGCGTTACGAGCCACGACCACCCAATGTCCTCCAGTGGATTTGTCGGGAAGATCGTAAAAGGGTCCATAGACCTCCGCGGCGCCGAAACTGTAGCCGGTTTCTTCTTCCAGTTCCCGGCGGCCGGCATCCAGCGGAGATTCGCCGCGCTCAATCTCGCCCCAGGGCAACACCAGCAGCGTCTGTCCGGCCGCCTTCTTGTACTGTCGGATGAAAACCACACCGCTGTCCGAGACCGGCACCACCAGAGCGTACTGCCCGCGAACCCAGATGTAGTCCCTGCTTGAGGTTCCGTCGTCGAACGCCGTGGTCCTCTCCTCCAGCAGGAACCGGTTCTCTTCGCCCGCATGAGGACCCCGGAAGGCGACGCCCCGGGCGCGTACGTTTCGGACGGACGCAGGAGCAACCGCGGGCGCCGGGGCGCCGGGCGACTGGACCTGCGACCCGGTGGCGCCTCCCCACGCCGAGGAGGTCGCTACCGTCTTGGAACTTGGGGGCGTCCCGTTCTGAGCCGAGCGGGCCAGAGCCAAACGCATCCCCGACGGATCGTCGCCCGGAGGCCGCACGGCGAGACGAAATTTATTATGGTTCATACTAATCGTTGCTATGCCAAAGCGCGCACCACGCTCCAATCAGCAGATGCAGCTTCGACCGGCCAACCCGTTAAAAAAATCGCGAACCTAAACCTGTTTGTAATTCATCGGCGCGATTCTGTGACAGTTCCGTGGCTTTTGAGTGACAGTGCGACGACGAAAGCCATTAAGCTATAATGCGCATTGTCGCCAGTGGGTGTTCACCTGAACGCAATTCCAATGAATGTCGGATTTGACAACCGCTTGGGCGGCAGAGTCATCTCGCCGCAAGACCAATGCAGTCCAGTCGCGCCGATCATCCAAGGCCCGGCCGGTGCAGTCGCGGACGTGAGCGAGCGTCGACCATCGCCTACAAATATGAATTTGCCCAGTGTCCGGGTACGCCCCCCTGTCGCGCCCTTCGCCGGCGCCTGGAATCGCCTCGCGACGTGGTTGGAACCGGGGAAACCAATTCGGGAAAATGATTCCGACCCGTTCCACAAGGAAGTCACGTTCACAATGCGCGGTTGTGTCGCTCCTCACACTCAATCTGCCTGAGCCGCACAGACCGTTATTTTCGTTCACAAGCATAGCGAAACCGCCATTCTCTCTCTTACCTCGAGCATTCGTGGCACGTTTGACCCGAAAAGAAACCGCGAACGGAACATCAACGAAATGTCACCGAACTTTCACCGAAACGTAACGTGCGCGACTTTAAGCTCCTGCACAACCCTGTGAAGTGGGTGACGAACTAAAAGAGGTGAAGTCGCGACCCTAAATGCGTTGAGGTAGAACACCTAAATAAATGCGGTCGCAACCCGATATGTAGGGTAGTAAAATGCCCTATCCCATGCATCTCCTATTCAATCCGTCAGAGTTCCACCGGGAGAATCGTTGGAATCTTCAGGTAATCGCCAGCGGGGCATTAAAAAGTGATGAAGCTGGAGCGAGGAGAGTGTCGATCCCCTTGAAGAATCAAATCAAGCTCAATCGTTCCGCGGCGGCGCGCAGTTGGTCGTAACGCCACATGGTTTTTTCCCGCACAGTCCAATCCGGTCGCTCGCCCAGCCAGCGGAAGTGTAAATAAATTCTCGCGGCATCCAGTGTGCGCGCAAAGCCGGCGGGCTCACCGTCCGGCCAGCGGCTGCGCCGATACTCTCTTAAGCACTGCCGCGCGATTTCCACCGGCCAATGTTTCCCTTCCGTCAGCGCCGCCAGATCGATTTCGCCCGCGGCGATAGCCGCCGATTCCCAGTCCACAATGAACAGGCTTCGGTTTCGAATCAGGATGGTCTTGGCATAGAACTCGCCGTGAATGACCGTCGGGCGGGCCGCCAGCAACGGCTTGAACCATTCATCACCGGCCTCACGGAGTTTGCTCAGCCAGGAAAAACGTCTGCGAAGAGGATGCGCGAATTCGAAGGTCCGGCGCCCCCAGCCGCGATAGTACTCCGCGTCGTAGTGTTTGAGGAACGAAAACTCGGGCTCATGGATGCGCGCCTCGTGTGCCGCGTGAAATTTTCCGATCCATCGAGCCGATTCGGCCATGGCGCGCCGTTGGCGGGTGGCCCGTTTGTAAACCAGATCACTGACGCGCACGGCGTTGGAAACGTATTG
>QHPW01000004.1:4567-6829 GCA_003219675.1 Verrucomicrobiota bacterium | reverse complement strand
CCGATGTCATTGGGCAAAAACATCGCGCTCCCGGTTCAAAAAATCTCCGAGCGCGAGCCAACCATGCTTCGCGCCCTGGAATTTTCCGTGCCACGCGATCAAGCCATTGAGTTCGGACGCGTTCGATTGCGGGTGACCTGGGACGACCTCCCTTTCCCTTCCGTTGATGCGCCGGTTGCGCTCTTCTTCGGCGCGGGAACCCTCTACAACCGCGACGATCGCGAATATCTGGTCAAAGCGTTTCCCATGAACGTCCGTTATGACACGAACCGTATTCCGCGCATCGAGCTGATCGGCAACGGGACAACCGACTTGACCGGCATCCGATGGAACGCCCGTTATCACCCGCTTAAAGGCCCGCCTGACCACGTCGCCTATTTCCACGCGACATATCGCGATCATCCGAGTCCTGAACCCGGCAACGATCTCGTGCTGCTCGACACGCGCGAAATCGAAAGTGGCGGCGATTGGTCGGGCAACTTTATCGGCACATCATGGATTTTTTCGCATCGCGCGGCGTTGAATACGCTCGAAGGCGATCCGCGTTTCTTCTTTGACGACAGCCAGACGCCCCAGGCCCAGGGCACGGGTACCGAAGAATGGGGCGGTGGCGGCGATTACTGGGGCGGCCACAACATGACGTTGCCCTTTGCCGGTCACCCGGTCGGCGCGCGCAGCGAAAAGGAAGCGAAGAACGACGAGGACAAAATTGAATCAGCCTATCGCTTTCTGCTGGCCGACCTGATGCCCTTCGGCAAACGCGCGATCATCCGCCTCGAACACGGCGGCGAAAATCAGTCCCTGGAACATTACGAAACGGTGGACGAATTGAAAATCGGCGATCCTGAAAGCGAGAAAGCGCACCGCTACGTTTCGCCGGACGCTTCGGAACCCTACGCAATCACCTCGCGTTACGAATGGGGCGTGGACACGCTGAACGGAAAGGAGGTTTTTCCGGCACGCACGGACGTGGGCCGCAAGACGACAGGCGAATCGGAATTCACCCTCAAGCTCGCGCCCGACAATTTCGGAGTGCTGCTCCGGCGCAAGCTCGACTATTCCTTCCCCAATCAACGCGCGGAAGTTTACATCGCCGACCTTCGCGCGGCAGGCTCCTGGAAGTTGGCCGGCATCTGGTATCTCGCCGGCGCAAACACGTGCGTTTACTCGAATCCGAAAGAGGAATTGGGCGGCACACAACACATCGTCCAGACCTCCAATCGCCGCTTTCGCGATGACGAATTCATCCTTCCGCGGGACCTGACTCGCGGACGTTCTGCGATTCGCGTCCGCGTCAAATTTACCCCCGTGAAAACTCCGCTGTTCCCCGGCCAGCCGCTGCCCGAACTGGCCTGGAGCGAAATCCGCTACGACGCCTATTGCTGGGTGATGCCGCAAGCGCGCGCGAACCGGTAATAAGTAACAACCTTTGCTTGCGGAAACGGAGTCGCGGCGGGATACTCACCCTACAAAGCCACCGCCATGAATGCCGCGACCACGCGCAGGCACTTTTTGAAAACTGCTGCAGGCACCGGCGCGTTGCTTGGCTTGGGTGATCTCGGCTTTCTTTCCCGCCTCCGCCCAGTGTCCGCCGCGGAAGCCAAACTCGAACCGGACATCGTTCGATTCAATCCTGACATTGAGCCGCTGGTGCGTTTTCTGGAGGACACCCCGCGCGAACGATTGCTGGAGGAGGTCGCCGCCAGAATCAAACGCGGCTTGAGCTATCGAGACCTGGTCGCCGCCCTTCTGCTGGCCGGCGTGCGCAACATCCAACCGCGCCCGGTTGGCTTCAAGTTCCACGCCGTGCTCGTCGTCAATTCCGCGCACCTCGCCAGCCTTTCGTCCCCGGACTCCGACCGCTGGTTGCCGATTTTTTGGGCGCTCGATCATTTCAAATCCTCGCAGGCGCAGGATGTGAAGGAAGGCGATTGGACGATGCGCGCCGTGGACGAATCGAGGATTCCGGCGGGCGAAAAGGCCAGGCAGGCGTTCATCGAAGCCGTGGAGAACTGGGACGAAACGGCAGTGGATGTCGCCGTGAGCGGCCTGGCCCGCAGCACAAGCGCGCAGGAGATTTTTGAATTGTTCTGTCGCTACTGTGCCCGTGATTTCCGCGAACTCGGCCACAAAGCCATTTACACGGCCAATAGCTGGCGCACGCTCCAGTGCATCGGCTGGCAGCACGCCGAACCGGTGCTGCGTTCATTGGCCTATGCGCTGCTCGACCGCACCGGCGATGCCAATCCAGCCAAAAGTGAT
>QHPW01000004.1:3605-4396 GCA_003219675.1 Verrucomicrobiota bacterium | reverse complement strand
CTGATGCGCGAGCCCGGCATCCGTTCGTTGCATGCCGTCACCTGCACCAACGCGCTGCATTTCGCCTGGCAGCATTGCGGGAGTGACGTCACGCGGCGTTATCTGCTGCTGCAAAATGCCGCTTTCCTTCCGCTCTATCGGGGCAATTCAAAAGAGAAGATTCATATTGACGAATTGCAGGCCACGCCGCTGGAGGCTTCCAGCCCGGAGGCGCTCGAGGCAATCTTTTCCGAAATCAGCAAGGACCGGATGAACGCCGCGCGCAAACTGATGTCATAGCTCAAGCAGAATCCGCAACCGAAGGAATTTATTGATGCGGCCCGCGTGCTCATTTTCCTCAAAGGCCGCGATGCGCACGATTACAAGTTCAGCTCCGCCGTGCTCGAAGACTACCAGAACGTCGGTCCGGCCTGGCGCGACCGTTATCTGGCGGCGAGTGTTTTCAACCTGCGCGGTTCGGGCGATTCCAACAACGACATGGTGAAACGCGCGCGCGCGGCGTTGCAGGGATGACCCGCTGACACCTTGAGGGTTCTCCTATCGAAAACTCGTGGAAATGAAGAACGGGCTTTAGCCCGCTTCACCATACGCAGCGGGAGGGCAGGATGCCCGGCCCTAAGCCAGGCGAGACGCCCGCCGCCACGCTGTACACATAATCGGGCACGCCGGCGGCGCGTCCTCTCTGTTGTTTGTGCAAAAATCCGCGAGAGCGCTTAATGCGGCTGCAACAAACCCATCCGATCCTTGATCTGCTGCATCAGGGCGAGCGGCATCTGCACGTTGCTCCAGGA
>QHPW01000004.1:0-3582 GCA_003219675.1 Verrucomicrobiota bacterium | reverse complement strand
GCCACCTTTTCTCCCGGCAGCTCGCAGAAGACTATCATCTCCGGAACTTCGCCATTGCACACGTGCGGGTTTTTCATCGGTTTGACTTCCAGCAGCGCGTGCTGCCCGTTGTCTAAATACACGTCCAGAAGCAAGGTTTCGCTCTCGGAGAATTTGAAGTGCCAGTCATCGACGCCGATTTTCATGATTTGTCCTGGGTTGATTGGTTAGCGTTGACGCCCTTGGCCCCTCGTTGGGTTTATTTCCGTCGCTTTCCTGGGTCCATTATTTGCGCTCGGCTCGTTTTGTTCCCAGGCTGTGAAACGCCCTCCGCTAACAACTCGGATTTGCGCCGGGAACGCCAGTGACAAGCTAAACGATGAGCGGCACTTCTTCAACCGCGAGTTTTGATGCGTGAGACTTATGGGATGTCCGATTCGCCTTGCCCGCTGAACGAGATTCACAAGGCGGTCGAAGTGATGGCGAGTCCGAAGCGGAACAAGGTCATAATCAACCCGTAGCAATTGGACAAGCTTCGCGGCGCGGGGAGGAAGGAACGCCCGGGCGCTGGATCAGTTTGAGAATCGCATCGCGCGCCTACCGCATTACCGCAAGGACGGCGGCGTGTGCGTCGAGGTACCCGGCGCCGACTTCCCACAGCGCGAACGGCGTGCCGTCGTCTTTCGTCATGGGCCGGGCGGTTTGCACGAGCACGTTCTTCACCTGGTCGGGCGTGAGATTGCCGCCGGCGGCTTGCTGCATTAGCGCGACCGTCCCGACGACATGCGGCGACGCCATTGAAGTGCCCGAGGCGCACGTGTAGTAGGCCAGGTTGGCAACGCCGCTCGGGACGAGGCCGCAACGCTGGAGGTCGCCGGCGGCGTCCAGGACGTTCAGCGTGGTCCCGGTAATGGCGCGCGTCGAGACGACGTGCGCGCCGGGCGCGGTGAGCGTCGGATGGAACTGGGCGCTGCCGGGAACGCCGCGCGAGGAGAAGTCGGTCAGCAGGCCGTCCGGACATTGCGCGATGTCCTGCGGATAGCAGCCTGCGGCCACTGCAATGACCCAGGGCGCCTCGGCGTACGGGTTCAGGGTGTCCGGGTCGGGACCGCTGTTGCCCGCCGCGAAGACGACGGTGATCCCGCGGTCGTGGACCTTCTTGGTCGCTTTGTTGATCGGGTCGTTCGCGTCCCAGGCCTGCGACCCGCCCTCCGTGCCCCAGGAGTTGTTGACCACCTTGATATTGAACTGGCTTGCGTGATCGAGGACGTAATCGAAACCCGCGAGGGCCCAAAGGATGACCAGAGTGTCGCCGGTGCCGATACCCACCAGAGTCGCGTCCTTCGCGACGCCCTGATAGTAGCCGCTGCTCGCGGCGCCATCACCGGCGGCGATGCCGGCAACGTGCGTACCGTGTCCGGACGATGTGTCCGTGTTCGCCAAGCCTTCGACGAAGAGCGGCTTTGTCGCCGGCCTCCCCGTGGTGCTGAACACATCCGCCTCGTTGAAAACGATCTTCACGTTCTGAATCGTCTTGGAACCGAAGGCGAGGTCAGGATGCCCTCCATCGATCCCTGAGTCGAGGATCGCGACGCCAACACCCTTCCCGGTAATCCCCAGCGTGTTCCAGGCTGCGTCGGCGCCGATGTAGGAGTTTGCCTCCGGCATGAAGAAGGTGAGCTGGCGGTTGGCGTAGATCGCGGTAACGCCTGCGAGACTGGTGATCGCGCTGATCTGGCCAGCGGTGGCCAGGACCCCGACTGAGTCGGGATCGAAGTTCACGACCGCCTGGATCCGCTCGATGGGGCCGAGTCGCGCGAGTTGCGCCTGAAGCGTCCGATCAACGTAAACGTTGCCGGCGCGCGCCGCCGTCTGCGTGCCCAGGCCGGCACTGATGGCTAAGAGCAGGACGAGCAGCACACTGTTAAATCGTCGCGTGTGAGGTTTTCCTTCCTTGATGGTGGTTGTCTTCATACCATTCAACTATTACTACCATCACCGTTGTTCCGACATGGGGTAATAGACCCAGGCAGCCGATCTTCGAGGTGTGAGCTGTCGGGTTCACTGAGCTCTTTCCATGAACCCGGTGGGGCGAGACTCCGTCGAGCCCTACCTGATTCCTGTGGCTGGGAGATCAGGGCTCGACGGAGTCTCGCCCCACCGTTCATGGTCCAAATGCGTGGTTGCAAAACCGTGGAAACTTTCCATGAACCGTCCGTTCGTTCTCGTCCTCCTCCTCGACTGGCCGACTCGGTTTCGAGGACGAGGACGACGACGACGAAGAGGACGCTCCAGTTCATCGTCCCAATGCGCGGTAACAAAACCGTGGAGGCTGGCCATGAACCTCAGAAAGTGGCACAGGCATCCTGCCTGTTCGGGGCTGACAGGCTGGAAGCCTGTCCCACTCTGCAGCCGGCGCCCCGGTTCATGGCCCAACTCACGTCCAATCTTTGGAGGTGCTCGCTTCCCATGAACCTGACTCTGGTAGGGACATCGCACTGCGATGTCCCCGCCCCGCGAAGCAGCGGGCGGCATCATTGCGCCGCTGAGCGCGGCGCGGACGGCGCAGCGCGCCGTCCCTACCAGGTTCAGGGTCCAAAGCGCGAAAATTTCGTGGAATTCTTCCCATGAACCGGAAAGTGGCTCGCCTGCATTGCAACGACTTATGCAATTCAGGTTCATGGGCCGTGAGCAGGTCCGAAAGGAACACGGAGCTTTCCATGAACCGCAAGGTAGGGCGGGCTGTCCTCAGCCCGCCGGGCATACAATCAGTTTGAAGCCACCGGCGCGCTGGCCACTTTATCGGCCGTCTTAATCGGAACCGGATCGAAGGCGGTCACCAACTTCCCCTCCGGCACATCGAAGACGCGCACTTTGCCGTCGTAGCCGCCGGTCACCAGTTGGTTTTTGGTCGGATGAAACTTCAGCGCGAAGACGGCTCCGTGGTTTTCTTTCAACGTCGCGCTGCGCGAGCCGTCGGCGGTCTTGTAAATGCGCACTTCGCCGTCCAGGTTGCCGACGGCGATGGAATTGCCGTCCGGACTGTAAGCGATGGAGCAGACCGGTCCGGGTTGGCGCTCAAACTCGCGGATCATATTCACGTCGTTGTTTGCCGCGGTGCGTCCCTGGTTTTCCGAAATGCGATAAATACGCGGCCTGCCGAGGTCGCCGCCGTAAGCGACGAGGTCCTGCGTCGGATGCCGGGCCATGCAGAGCACGCTTTCGAGCAACTTGTTGATATCGTCAATGAACTGGCCGTTGGCGACGTTGATGAGTTTCATCGCCCGGTCGCGGCCGCCGCTCAACAGCCGCTTGCCGTCCACTGTGAACGCCGTCGCCAGCACCCAGTCGCTGTGATTGTCGAACTTCATCGTTTCCCTGCCGTCGTTGGCCGAAATAATTCTCACGGTTTTGTCCGCAGAGCCGAAAGCGATAAGCTCGCCGTCAGGCGAAAAAGAAACACCATAAACCGAATCGTTGCCGACTTTGAACGAATGCGATTCCTGGTGCGATTCCACGTCCCAGATCTGGATTTCGCCGAACCTCGCCGGAGCGCCGCCGCCGACGGCAAGCCGTTTGCCGTCGGGCGAAAAAACCACCGAT
>QHPW01000416.1 GCA_003219675.1 Verrucomicrobiota bacterium | reverse complement strand
AAAATTCACAAACCACGGATGGCCTCGCACGTTGCCGAGCGCGGCGAACCACATCTGCCAGTCGAGTCGAGGCTGGTGAGGCGCGACGAACGCAGGAGGCCGCTTCAAGTCACCCGGCTTCCATTTGAATTCATAGGGAAGCCAGGTCACCCCGTCGTCGCTCCCTTCCACAATGATTTCCGGTCGCGTGGTGGTCATCACGGCGAATAATCCGTAGGCATTGACCGTGCGGAGCGGGGAGACCAACTGGAGGATTTCCCGCAGCGGTATCGGCAAGCTTTGCGCGTGGAACAGGCGGGCCGCTGTTTCCGTGCCGCTCACCAGAAGAATGATTGCGGCCAACACCTCCACACCGAGGATGCGGAGCACGTTCCATGAACCGTGCCCCCTCATCCTGTCTTTCTCCCCCGCTGGGGGAGAAGGTGCCCGGAGGGCGGTTGAGGGGGTTCCCGACGGCGACGATCCGGATTCGGTTAAATGAGTCAAACCCTTTTTTACGAACGCGGCCCCCGAGGAAGGCAAGAGTCGAAGCAGGAACGCGTCGTCCAGCAGCAGCAGGCAAAGCGCCACGGTGAGCAGGTTGAAAAAACAGTAGTTGCCGCTGAGGGAGATCAAGAACATCAGCAGGACAAACGTGCCGCAGGCAATCCGGCGCGCGCGGCGTCCGCAAAAAATGAGGAACGGCGCCGCGAGCTCGATCCCAAACATGACACCGCAGGATGCCTTTTGAAACCACACCGGCAACTGGTGCGCGTACCAGCCGATCCAGGTCGGCAACGGCTGGGTCTCGTAATGAACTGTGAGCGCGCTGAGATTCCACCAGGTCGAATCGCCGCTCAACAGTTTGACCGCGCCCGACATGAACATCAACCGGAACAGAAGCCAGCGGCACAGCCAGAGCACGGTCACCGAAGGCGGCGTTTCGCGCGCGAACCCCGGAAACCACCGGCGCTGCGCCAGAAAAATGGCAAGAAAACCGGTCTCCAGCAGCAGGATGTCCCACTGGAATCCGAGGAAGTCGCGGCAGACCGTTGAGAGCGACAGATAAATGGCCCAGAGAAAAACCAGGTCGAGAACCGGCGCGACGCCGGCGATGAGCAGCAGCGAAAGCACGACGCCAAGGCCGCACTGGAGGTGCAACGACGCATCGCCGGCGTTGAACCAGCAGAACGTGGGGAGCCACCAGTATTTCACCGCCCCAACCCGCTCGCTGACGGCCTTCAGATAATCGACCACCGGCAGAATTCCATCGTGCCCGATCAGCCCGTCGATTTGCGTCCAGAGCGAGACGAAAGCGATCAGGTAGCTGATTCCGAGCAGGCGCAGGAACAGCCAGCGGGAGAGAAAACAGCCGGAGCGGTCGCTCGCGATTATGGAGCGGATTCGTGAAAGCGCGGCGTCGACATTTTCCATTTGCGAGAAGATTTCGGATTCCGCCGGGTTTCAGAAGAAACCTGCCCGACCGCTGGCCGGGGCAGGCAGGACGCCCGCGCTACTTTCTCTTTTTGAACGCTACGATGTGTTGCCAGGGCAGCGTCTCAATCGTTTCCACCCATTCGAGCGGGTGCACGGACATTTCCTTGCGCACCTGGGCTTCGGACATCTTGTGGACTTCTTTGATCGGCACTTTCGGGTCTTCGGCGCGGAATTCGACGAAGACGACGCGACCGCCCGGCTTCAGTGCTTTGCACATCGCCTCCATCATTTCAAACGGATGGTCGAACTCGTGGTACACGTCCACCATCAGGACCACATCGACCGAGTTGGCCGGCAGCTTTGGATCAGTAAGGGTCCCCAGCACCCCCTTGACGTTCGTGATTTTCCGGTCCGCCATTTTTTTGGCGAGCAGATCGAGCATTTCCTGCTGGATATCGACGGCGTAAACCAGGCCGCTTTCGCCAACGGCCTTCGCCATGCGCCAACTGTAGTAGCCGGTGCCCGCGCCAATATCGGCGACGGTGTCGCCCGGTTTGAGTTTGAGGGCATTGAGCAGCAACTCCGGTTTCTCCTCTGCTTCGCGTTCGGGCCGTTCCAACCAGTCCGCCGCCTGGTGACCCATCACATGGGCGATTTCACGGCCCAGGTAGAACTTGCCGATGCCGTTGGGGTCGTGCTGCTGGCGGTGTTCGTAACGCGAGTCCGCGTCAACGGTCGCTTTTTCTTCGGCCGCTGGGATGGCCGCGTGCAAACCGCTGATCAGGCAAAGTGTAAAAACCTGGCAAGCGCGGCGCGCGTGGTTTGTCATGCGCTGAGGCTAGGGCGGATTCGCTTCGAGTTCAACCCGCTTAAGTTGATGGTGTCAGGATACCATTAAACTAGAGAGGCGACTTCCCGTTCGCGCTCACGGCAGGCGCAGCCGGTAAAACCGTTGCGGGTTGCCAGTGGGGTCGGCGACGATCAGGTTGGTTGAAGCCGGCTGCGCGGCGAAATTGGTCAAGGTTGACCAGGCATCGCCTGCGGAAAAGGCGTCGCGGAATTCGATGGCATAAGCCTGACCTGCGCGCGCGGTGAATGAGAAATTCAACTGGCTGCCGGCCCTCTGGACCTGATCAATCCGCGGAGGCAGGTAATCGACCTCTATCTGAGGCTCGTGCCCCGTGTCTTCGTGGGATGCGAAGCGGCGCGCGGTGAAATTGAACGCTTCGGCTTCGCAGATGAGCATCCAGCCAAAATTCGTCGCCGGATCATCCACCCAGGCCTGCACGTCGGCCACCAACGCCGCGGTCGAGAGGAACGTGTATGGGGAATCGCCGGTGCGATAAACGGTTGCTTCCGAGCTGACCTCCGAGACATAATCGTTCGTTGCCGCGCCGCCCGGAATCGTCCAGGTGTTCGTCGTGAACGCGAACCGATGATTCCATGTGGCTTCGCCGGGTGTCGCCGGCGCACCCAGACCGGGATGTAATGGATCGGGAG
>QHPW01000414.1 GCA_003219675.1 Verrucomicrobiota bacterium | reverse complement strand
GTTGGCTCCAGTGATCTTGATCTTAGGCGTCCTTGTGTGTTGAAACATAAACTCTGGCTCTCCTGAACTGTCGGACCAATCGAAACACACCGACGATAAAAAATCCAGCGCCAACAACCAACGCGATGGTATCCAATGCCATCACTGCTGCACCTCCGAGTGCCACGAGCAAACCAAGCAAAATCAAAACACCGCCGGAGTGCTCCGCGTGCACAGAACAACGCGGACACATAACATGCGTAAATCCCCAGCGTGCTTCCTTCTTGCACTCTTTGTAAATGAGAGCTTGGCCGCAACTCGGGCAATAATGGCTGTGCATGATCTGGACGCCTAACCCAGGTCAGCGACGGAAGCCAGCCGCCGATGACGTTCCATTTGTCTCTGAGCCAATTGGCTGACTCCAGTTCGTTGGACTAGGTTAGGTCTCGTGACAATCAAAACCATAATTTCCTCAGAAGCTGTGCTGCTGGGAGTACACTACCGAGCAGCAGGAGAAGAGCAACCATGATGAGCGCGGCGGTAGGTGAGTTGAAGTGTCCTCTGCTGATGCGTAGGAGATAGATGAAGTGCCCGACAGACCAAAGTGCAGCGAGAAAGGTAAATTCGGCACTGCCAACAACAATAATGCCGATACGGTTCGGGACACTCGAATCGAAATGCTGCTGAAGAAAGAGCGGATACCAAAAAGTCAGCAGACATACCAGAAAGCCTGCGGCAATCCAAATCAAGGAGCTAAGTCTCTGGTTTCGGATCAGCGGCATAGGTTCTTGTGACCGAACGGTCCGGCTCAACGACCCCGCGCCAGTGACGCCTGACATGCAACTGCTACGCTATCGCGGGGTTCGGTGCACCCAGTTTGTTAAAATTCCTTCGTGCCATCTGAGTCTCTGACTCGATAGCCACTATTGTCCGCGGCTATCGCATTGAATGCTCCCCAGTGCAAGAGGACTCTTCGGAGAGCTTTGTTATCGTAAGGAAACGATTCCAGACCCGAGATCACCACCTCGCCACGCGCTGCCACTTCGCTCCGGAAACGGACCTGAATGGCGTTCCAGCGCCGCTCCAATGTGGAAAAAAGATCGCTTGGGATTTCTTCAGTCGCGAAGCGACGCAAGGCGCGTGATATGAGCTGGCATTTCTCCCGCTCAATCCGCGCTCCGGGCGCAATAAAGTCGGACTCAGAAATGTGCCCATCGACAACACCGATCGCAGTCATCGCTCCAATCAGCATGTCTAACTCCACAAACCGTAGCGGGTACTCGTTCGGACGCTCAGCATCCACAGGAGGATACCAATCTGGCAGGCTGGCGTGCGGATTAACAAGTTGAAACGTCGTGCTCATGTCTAGCTTGCGCCCCAAAATTCAACGTCCCAGCTCAGCGACCCCATGCCTGTGACCCCCGGCATGCAACTGGGACGCTATCTCGGGATTCGCTGCAGCCGCCTTGTTCGCAGCGAATTGTTAGGTGATCGGTTCATGAGTGAATCGCGTCGCGGTAAGCATCAATCAGTGAGTGATAAATGACTGGCAGCAAGAGCGAACCACTGGTCCGCCAGGAAAAGGCGATGAAGACTCCATGAATCGAGTGAACCAAAATCATGAGAGGCGCGGCAGCCAGCAGGGACAAAGGAGACTGTCCCGGCAAAATCGGAAGATGCCACAAGCCCCAAAGAGACGTAACGAGGAGGGCTGAACCCCAGCTCTGAACGCGAGACCCGTCTGGCTGCCAAACGTGTGTATCGAGGAGGCCGCGGAAGACAACCTCCTCCAAAGCGAAACACACCGGAATGTAAGTGAAAAAGCCAAAAAGCAGCGAAGGCAGCTTCGAAGCAGGCAGCCACGGAGAGAGGGACTCCGACCCTGCTCCGACGGCCATAACCAGAATGCCCAACGCCACAGCAACGGCAAAAGGCCGCAAGGCGCGGGACGACAGCGTCAGCCGAGAATGCTCAAACGCAAAGCCCGCACCGACGGCGCCGATGCACGCAGCCGCGAAAAAGGCGCTCTCTGGCCACTGACCTTTGGGGATAGTGACGAGCAGCGCACAAGCGGGAATCGCCATGAAGACAAGGGCGATGAGAATGCCGAGTGGACGTAAGTGGAAGCGCTCGGAATCGCGAACCCATAACGTCCGCAGTGGTTGGTGACGAACAGCGAGCTGAAAAAGCACGGTTAGAGGGACGCCGAGGAAAAGGTAAGTTTCGGCGCGGAGATGAAAAAGCCAACCGATGCACATCCAAACACCGACGAATGCAGTCACATGAAGGAAACGAGCCTTAGTTTGCATGGGAGCGCACGAAAATCGCC
>QHPW01000415.1:3086-4341 GCA_003219675.1 Verrucomicrobiota bacterium | reverse complement strand
CCTACGTGGGGGCTTAATTCCTTCGCTTTTAGTCCGGTCCAGCCGAACTCTCGCAGGAAGCTCGCGAACATACCGAAGCCCATGTAGCCGATGCTGATTGATTCATCATGTTGGTTTATGAGGCACAGACCCATAACTTTTTCCTTTCGTAGGTTGGTTTTTCAGCCGAGCCTTTCCAGCCACCAGGCAAATTTGAATGGCGTGGCCGAAAGTGTTGAGTGAAAGCTGGTGTGGATTGAGATTCATGTCAGGTGGTCGGGACTGGGCTGGGAGTGTTCTTTTGAGTGGTCTTCCTCGCACAGTCCCGCTGAACGCATTCGAGAATTTTGTTGAGAATCTTTACCGCCTCGCACGAATGGAGGTCCGGATCAATCATAACGCAAACGCTGCCACGGATTCCTAGATGAAAGTCGCAACGGGCGGAAGTCCAGTATCCATCGTTGTATGAGTAGGATTCCTCCCAAAATTGACTTTCAATGGTCCGATCATCGACACACCAGGTATGGATGAACCATTCCCTGGGGTTTAGTCGTGCATATTGTGCTAGAATTTCTTTTTTGGTTGGGCTACGCTGGCTGGACGCTCTCTCGATTGCATAGGCCAACTCCGGAGTGCTGGTGATGGTGCAATCGTCACAGACACACCCGTCAGTGCCTTCGAGCATTCCGACCGGCCCCACGCCGTAGTCGAAGTGGCGATTACAGATCGGACAGTCGAACTCACGCCATTCGGTCAGTAGTTTTATGCAGATGGATTGTTTTTTAGTCTGGTTTGTATTCATTGGTTTTGATGTTTAGTTAGGTGTGTTTGGTTGAGTGGATGGCTAATTCGTGGACTGATGCGTCGTCGAGTTGGGCGGTCATTGTTGAATCTCCACTGGTTTGGGGTTTTACCGACGGCGTCGGGAGGCGGGCATCCTGGCTATTCTGTCCTACGGCTATCGCTGCCACGTGTTTTTCTTGTTCGTGCGCTGTCTGGCAACCGGCTGGTAAAACCGTGCTGGCGGCGGACCCTCTGAGTAAATTTCGCACTTCTTGAAACTTCCGAGATGCTTCACCCAGGGTGCAGAGCGTCCAGCCCAGGGCTCCCCACGTCTTGGTCGGCGGCATGGATTCGCGTTCGGGATAGTCCCGACCAAGGATTCGTTCAGTCAGACGGAGCTGCAAGATGACCACCTCATAACTCGGCGTGCTGTGCCCTTGTTTCGTCTGCTCAAAGAGCGCGACCAAGCCGTCACGCTTAACAAGCCGATAAG
>QHPW01000415.1:0-2978 GCA_003219675.1 Verrucomicrobiota bacterium | reverse complement strand
GCGTAGGCCAGCAAGCCGCAGTCCCATTTTCTGCCCATGCGCTCATAGTAGGCGTTCTCCCTCTTGACGAGCCAGGCCGTCAATGGTCCGGGCTGGTCACAGCCTTGGCGCAGCAGGTAGGCGATAACACGCTCGCGGTCGGCTGGCGCGGGACGGGGCATCACGGCATCCAACGGCAAGTCTGCTGGCGGCACGGATCCCCATCCCGGACACGGCGGACGCGAGAGCCAATTCAGAAGCTCGGTTTTGTGCGCACGCAGCTCGTTGGCGAAGTCAGGGGGCACGCGGTCGCCGGGAATGACGAACAACTCGTCGCCATCCGGTTCAAGTCGAAGTCCGAGCCTGGCAACTTCTCGGCACAGTTCGTGGATGGTCATAGGCGCAACCTGTTTCCTGTAACATCCGGCTTCGCTGCTTTTTGAACCGTAACTCCGTAACCACCCTTGTTTTCATTGGTCAAAACCGCATCCTCAGAAACGTAACCAGACGCGTCGGTTACGTTTTCAGAAAGCGTGTTGTCCCCAATGTTTCCGGACTTGGTTACGCAGTTACGTTTTGCAATCGGGGTTTTGGGGTCGGTGTCGTTCAGATAGGTCTGAAAAGCCTGTTCAAAGTCGTTTCGGCTGTAGCCTCGCGCTGTCTTGCCGTCCGGCATTTTCAAAACGCGGGGTTCAATACCGTAAGGCTTCAAAAGTTTGGCAATGTAGCGCGAGGTCAACCCGCGACCGTGATTCACGTCGGCAAAGTCCTCTTTCAAGCTGGAGATGATGGTCTTCGTGTCCGCCCGCTCGGCCTGCTTGTCGAAATGGTTTTGGAACGCTGCGAGCAGTTGGTGGGATTCCGTTTCAGACGCGCCGTCGCACCGACTACCAGCCATGTGTTGCGCGGCGTGCCGGAGTCGCTGCTCCCAGTTACCACCAGCAACCCGCGCGATGGCAATAAGCGGCTCCCAAACATCTTCCTGCCGGTCGGTAGCGCACTCGTCCACGTCCATCGGTGGGACGGCTTTGAGCGCCTCCACGTTGTCCTGCGCCCACTTCAGGCACTTCTGCTGAAGGATGGTGCTGTTCACGCGGCGGAATTTGGCCAGCTTCAAAGAGCGTGGTTTCCTCTGCATGTGGATGCCGATGGTTCGCGAGCGGGTCGCCTTGTCGAGAATTCGATTTCAACCTGTTCGCCGTTGCGCTCGGTCATTCGGTGGGCGGTGCCGTTCGACTGATAACCACCCTTGAGGATGTTGCAGATGGCGGCTCGTTGCTCATCGCTCACGCTGTCGAGTTCGTCCACGAGGACGGTGAGTTTGCCTCTCGATATGACGTGATACAAAACAGCGGCAGATGTGTTGCTCGTCCGAAACGGTCGGCGCACGATCTTTTCCGTCACGTCAAGCACACGGCCCTTGCCGCACGCGTGTTCAGGAGACCAAACGGCGAGGATGGCGGCGAAATCGAAAAGTTCGTAGCACCATGTCAGCAACGACCAGACCGCGAGCGCGACAGCGCCGGAAGCTGGCAAGCAGCAATACTTTTCGTAGAACGCGACGATCTCAGCGAGCAACTCGTCACCGTCAACCGGCTTGTCCCACGGTCCAACGTCAGCAAGTTTAGCCGTGCGTCCTGCCAATTCGCCGCCAATTCGCTTTGGCCGTTTTGATTCAACGAGCTTGTCCAGAATGGCAGTCCGGCAGCCGAGCACGTGAGCCGCGCTTTCCCGCTGGCGTTCGTATTCCAAGAGAGGCATCGCGGTGAGCCGTTGCAACATTTCACCGTCCGTTTCCTTCGGCCAATCGGCGCCCCCTATCTGTCGTTTTACTTCGGCCAGTCCTTGTGTTCCGCGAACGTCGTTGAAATCGGTGGGCTCGTTCGTCAAATCGTCGAAGTGTGGCACGGCGAGCTTCGCTCGAACCACCTTTGCCGCTTCTGTGGCTCTATTCAGGCCGGGATTCCAAGGTTTGCCGTCCTTGCCCGTTGTGAATGCGTCGTTGTCCGCCGCGATGATGATTTCGCGTTCAGGCCATTTGGCGCGCAGGGATTGAGCAACAGCCAGCAAGTTGCCGCAATTCATGGCGCACACGACGGCAAAGTCCGTTGCCTCGTGGATGCTCGCTCCCGTCGCATAGCCTTCGCAAATCACCAACGGGCCGTCGTGGTTATCCGCGAGAGTGAAAAATGAACCAGCACTCTGCCCGCCACTGAGGAAGGTTTTATCCCGCTTCTCATCGCCGCCGCCGAAGCGTTTGTCCGGCGCGATGAATTGGAGGGTTTGAAGCTCGCCGACCACGTCGCGCAGTGGGACTACCAGAAGATCACCGCGTTGCCGAAGCGGACCAGATGGGCGAACGCGCTTCCGCGTCAGATAGGGGTGTCCGGCGGCTGCCGGATTTGAACGTGAGAGAATCCAATCCGCAACTTTTCTCGCCTTCGCGTGGCGCTCGGTTTCAAGTCTTTCGCGTTCCCGCTCTGTTTCCTGCCACTTCCAGCAGCCAAAGGCTCCAGCCATCGGCGGGCCAGGGTGAAGGACATACCAACTGTTTCGCTGCCGGTCGCCTTCGCATTTGAATCGCCGCAGTTTTCCATCTGCAATGATGGGGCCGGCATGATGGAGGCCCAAAGCCGCCATCGCCGAACGAAATGCATCAAGGCTATTCACGTGAGCCGCCTTTCGTTTGCGTCCTTTTTCCGGCCTCTCGGTCGGCACGCAGACGAGCGGACCGGCCCGCCGCACCCGCTAGCTCGGTTTCAAACTCTCCATCTAAAGCCCGGCGTTGAAATTCTTCCAAGCTTTTCAGATCGACGTATGGCCGATTGGCGATGCGGACGATGCGAAGTTTGCCATCACGCCACCATCGCCAAAGCGAAACGGGAGAAACCCCGATGTCACTCGCGACTCTTTTCGCAGACCGGAGTCTGATTCCCGAGAACGCATCGACATTATCGTCTTTCACGCCGCAACATTGGACCAAATGAAAGACTGACGTG
>QHPW01000413.1 GCA_003219675.1 Verrucomicrobiota bacterium | reverse complement strand
GAGTCTCGCCCCACCGTTCATGGTCCCAATGCGCGGTGGCAAAACCGTGTAGGCTCCCCAGGAAAGGCAAGGTGATTTTAAGGCCCCTTCGTTGCCGGCAGAAGCTGGAGCTTGATGGTTTTAATCTCGAACCGGTGCAGATCAAATTGCACTGTGCCGTTGCGAAGGTTCAACCGGCGCCCGGAATCCTCCAAAAGGTTGACCTCGTGTGCGACACCGATCTTCGCTCGCAGCCTGAGCTTCACCCCTGATGTCTCCTGTCCGGATGCTTCGTAAACCCGGAGGACGGTGGTCCGGTCGCGGCCCGGGCTGAACGCCGTGAGCACCACGTTGGGATGGGAGATTTCCAGCAACCCCCACCGTTTGGGCAGCATGCCGCCGTGCGTCGTGGACTTCCGGACGATGAACGGGTGGTTGAATTCCATTCCTTCGCGATAAATTGCGCCCTGGCGCCAGTCCCCCGTGTGGGGAACCAGGGCGTAGTGAAACGTCCGTTCTTTGCCGAGTTCAAAACCGGTTTCCGAACTCATGCCCGGTTCGTATCCGCCGCCAAAACCGTATTGGCCAAGATTGTGGGAGCGCATCAGCGAGACCCTCATGGTGCCGTCGTCCGTCACCAGATTGCCCGGCAGACCAAAGTTCAGCAGCGCCATGCCGCGTCGCCCGTCACTGTAATCCACCCAGTTCTGCGCGGGAAACTCGATCCCGATCGGCCGCTCGACGGCGCCGAAAGGAATTTCCTGGACGTTCCGTCCGTTTCTGATGGAGCTGGGGAACAGTGCCTGATAGCGGACGTATTTTTCGTTGTTCACGAGCTGCGTCTGGACCTCGATCCGGCGCAAACCCGCGTAGAGCCGGACTCGGGTTGCAAAACTTCCATTGGTGAACGGGTGCGAAACGGTGAACTCCGAGAACACCGGCCCGCGGCGAACCGCTCCATTCGTCCCGGTGTATTCGTTGCTGAATTGCGCCTGTCCGGGCCCGGGGGCGCGCTGCCGGCATCGAGACCCCGATACAGTTCGCATAAATCGCCTTTGTCCTGCTCCCGCGACACAACGTTCGCCGAACCCGCCAGTGCCTCCCACTGACCGGATTTGTCGAACAAACCGGTCATCTCGCCGGTGGCGAGGTTGAAGCTGACTCGATAATGTTCGTTCTCGATAATGTTGTTAAGCGGGTCACCGCCCGCGGCTTCGCTGCGGTCCGCCGCGATTCGCAGAGGGAGCGCTCGATAAGCGGAGTAACCCAGCGCCGGCACGTCGCGGGCCAGGAAAATGATTCTCACGCGCTTCAATCCTCCATCGCTGTCGCGGTCCGCGTGCAACAGTTGAACCGGCGCGGTCTTTCCATCGGCATCGACCAGGTTGAGGTCGTTGACTCCCGGTTCCGCAAAACCAATCTCCACTTCGGCGATGTCCGTGCGCGGCCAGCCCAGCGGATTGAACACCACGATGGGGACGCCCTCGCCGCGGGTGTCGATGCGAGCGGCGATGCTGTCCCATCGGGTTTCGATCATTTCATCCGCCAGCCGTTTTGAGAACTCGTAGCCGCGCACGGTGTCTTCGTACACCAGGTCCGTCATGACGCCGGAAGCGAGATCGTGCATATCGTTGACCAACACCGGCTCCCAGGCGCGCCAGATCATTTCGTGATCCGGCGGCACGCCGAGCCACTCGGCCAATGCGCTCAGTTTCTCGGCGTTCAGGAGGAGCCCCTCCAGGTTCCTGGTCCACTGCTTGAGTTCGATCCGGCTGCTGTAAGTGCCTTGAAAAATGGGATTGAAATCGCCGCTGATGACCTGGGCGCCCCTGCGCCTGGCCACGACGGCTTCGAAGTCCTTCGGCACGGCGCAGCGGATCGTGAATGGGGACTCGGCCAGGCGATTGAACTGCTCGATCAAAGGGGGCACGTAACCTTCCGGTTCGGAAACGTCCACACCCGCGAGGCCGGCCCGTTCCGCGCCTTGCGCATGCCCGTTTAACGAATCGAACCGTTGCCGAAAGAATTTTGCGAATTCGGGAAGCTGCCGCGGCGGGCCATAGAACAGGCCGTAGAAACCCGGAAGCCAAAAGGCCGGAATCTCCGTGCCGTCGATGCCCTGCCAGTGGAATTCGGACGGCAACCGGTTGTGCGGGACACCGCGGCAAAACCAGAAAGATTTATATCCCGCCAGATTGAGAAGCTGCGGCATCTGCGGATGATGCCCGAACGTGTCGAGAAACCAACCCACCGTCACGTCCACTCCAAGCTTCTCGCGGCAGTATTGTTTGCCGTATTGAACCTGGCGCACGAACAGTTCACCGCCCGGTTTCACGTTATCCGGCATCACGTCCATCCCCCCGACAATTCCCAGCCTGCCCTCGGCGATAAACCTGCGAAAGGCGGCTTCCTCCTCGGGATAACGCTCCAGAAACGGTTTGATGTAGGCGACCTGGTCGAGCGTGAACTTGTAATCCGGATACGTCTTCAGCAGGCGCAGCGCTTTCAAAATATTCGGCAGGCCCATCTCCAGATAGCCTTCCCGGGTCTTGAACACGGCTCCCTCCCAATGCGTGTGCGGGATGTAATAGAGCGTCGGCCTGGCTTTGGATTCACCCGGCTGGGCGTCGATGCGGGCGGTCGGGAGAACAATCGTGCTGAAAACAATCAAAACTGCAAATCGGCGCGAAATCATCGTTGTCCCTTTCGTCAGGTGAGGCGGTTCAATTTCGCGACGTGGCATTCATGAATCGTTCCAGGTGCTTCCGGCCGTACGCCAGGTAATCCACCTCCAGCGTCGAAATCGCGGCCTGCAGAAAACCCCACATCGCCTCGCGCATGTCCGAGACCAGTCGCATCAGGTGAAGCCGCCGCAAGTCATCGGGGCGGACTTCGCCAAAGTAAAGCGCGAGCAACGTCCGCTCGTGCGGATCGGCGAAGTCGTTGTTTGTCGCCAGGTTGCCAAGGTCGAAAAAACGGTTCCCCATTCCGCCATACTCCCAATCGATGATTCGTATCGCTCTGCCGTCGTCAATGAAATTGCCCGCCAACAGATCGTTGTGGCAGGGGCAGGGCGAATCATCCGCCTGCAATTCCTGGTCGATGGCGGCCAGCCGTTCGAGCGCGGGCCCGACACTGTCGGGAAAAGTCACCTGCCGCGTCCGGGCGAGCGCGTGGTACTTGCGCACGGTTGCGAACGGCGAAAAGGTTCCAGCGCCCGGCGGTCCGTTGTGGTAGCGGCGAAGGGCCTCCACCACCCGGCTCAGGACAGCCGGTTGTTGCATTTCCTCCACCGTGAGCGCGCGCCCGCAAGCGAAGCGTCTGATCAACGCCTCGTGTTCGGGCAGATACGCCACCACCTCCGGGCCCACGCCCAGTTCCGCCGCCGCTCGAGCACAGGCCACTTCGCGCGCGCGATCGATCCCGAGCAAAACTGTGTCTTTGCCCGCCACCCGCAGCACATAGCTCTTCCCCTCCGCGTCGATGCGATAGTTGCGATTCGTCAGACCGCCGCCGAGCGGCGACACCGTCAGCGATCGACCGCGCAGTTCGGGAATGAGTTGGATCAGCTTTCGTTCGTCCACAGCGCTCCCAATGCATCGACTCCGGATAAATGCGCTTCAGTGTGGAGTAATAACCGTTTCTCCGCAGCAAAAAACAATGGTGGCACGGGCATCTTGCCCGTGCTGGCGGGCTACCAGCCCGCCAGACCCTGGGCCGGATGGTAGCGCCGAACGGTGAGCGCCTGCGGTGCTCCAAGCTCGGCGGCAAATTGCCGCCGCGCACAGCCAGGTTGGCTGTGCCACCCGGTCCAACTGAACCGGGTGGAGCGAGACACGGAGATGGTCAGGTGCTCAGGATGAGAACAGAGTGCCACCCAGTCCAACTGAACCGGGTGGGGCGAGACACGGAGATGATCAGGTGCTCAGTATGAAAACAGAGTGCCACCCAGTCTAACTGAACCGGGTGGGGCGAGACTCCGTCGAGCCCTAACTAATTAATGTTCTGTCGCGGTGGCAAAACCGTGGAGGCTTGCCAAAAAAACGCACCCGTTTTGTCGGGCGCCGGCGGGCGATTCTCCCTCTCCCAGGGGGAGAGGGCCGGGGTGAGGGCGAGCGTTCATCTGGCTTTCTTGAGTCCCATGAACTTCGTAAGCAGCCGACGTGAGGAGGCTCCGATCAATTTCGGATTTCGGATTTCAGATTTCTGATTTTGAAAAAAGGAGCCTTACCAATGGCGCGGACAAACAACAGGTAGGGCGGGCTGTCCTCAGCGCGGGCTGGCGCCGCAACCAAAGTAGTGGCACGGGCGTCTCGCCCGTGAGTTTCAGGTTTTGGCGCTATGGAATCCTGCTGGAACACACGGGCGAGACGCCCGTGCCACTACGCCTGCCGCAGACTTTGCGCGACT
>QHPW01000412.1:2123-3399 GCA_003219675.1 Verrucomicrobiota bacterium | reverse complement strand
GGATACGAATCCGGCAAAGGCAAGTTCCCCGTCTTCTACCTGTTGCACGGCGCCGGTGATTGTGATGAAGCCTGGACCTCCGTTGGCCGCGCCGGCTTCATTCTCGACAACCTCATCGCCGACCAAAAGGCCAGACCCATGGTGGTGGTGATGCCCGCCGGTCACACCCGCGCCTCCGGTTCTGGCGCGCGCGGCGGCAGGCAGCCGGATTCGCGTCCGCCGGTCGATGAATTCACTCAGGATTTCCTGAACGACATCATGCCGCACGTGGAAAAGAACTACCGCGTTTACACGGACCGGCAACACCGCGCGATTGCCGGGCTCTCCATGGGCGGCGGTCAGACGTTGAACATTGCGATTCCCAACCTGGAGAAATTCGCCTACTTCGGCGTTTACAGCGCCGGAATTTTCGGAATCACGGGTGCTGGTCGCGGGGGCGCTCCCGTCGACAACCCCGGTCCATCGTGGGAAGCGCAACACAAGGAGGCGCTGGACAACGCCAAAGCGAAGAAAGGTCTCAAACTCGCATGGTTCGCCACGGGCAAGGAGGACTTTCTCATCGAAACTTCGCGCGCGACGGTCGCGATGCTCAAGAAGCACGGATTCGAGGTCGTGTTCAGAGAAACGGCGGGCGCGCACACCTGGATCAACTGGCGCGACTATCTCAAGGAATTCGCGCCGCAATTGTTTCGATGAGGACAGTGTCGGCACCGACGTGGCGAAGTGCGTCCATTTTGCCAGACATACCCAAACGCGTAGCGTGTAGCCGCAAGCTTTAGCTTGCGTTCATACACGCGACCAGAGTTCAGCCACGCAACCTGAAGGTTGCGGCTACAGCCGGTAGCGGATCCAACCAGACAGGCTAACGCGCAGGTTTTTTCGCTGCGTCCGCTGGATAGTCCTGACGGGCTTCGGCGGCGAGGGGCTTGGAGCCGGTTGGCGGTGTGACGCCGGCGGCCAGCATCACGCGATGCAGCGCGGCGATGGTTTCAGCCGAAGGTTTGAAATTGCCGGGGCGGTATCCCTCCGCGATGCGCAACGGCGTCCAACCCCATTTGTTGGTTCGATTCCAGACTTCGATTCTCGCGCCTTTGTCGGCAAGGAACTGCACCACCTTCGGCAGATTCTTGTAGGCTGCGCCGTGCATGGCGGTTTCGCCGTTGGCATCGACCGTGTTCACGTCGGCGCCGAGTTTCAGGAGCACTTGCGCCGCCTCGAGCACTTCAGGCTCCGTTCCGGCGGTTTCATCCGCGGCGGCCCCCCCGATCCCGATGCC
>QHPW01000412.1:0-1973 GCA_003219675.1 Verrucomicrobiota bacterium | reverse complement strand
GGCGCCGTGCTTCACGAGTTCTTTCACGAACTGGAGGCTGCTCAGATTTCCGGACCCGATGGGAGACGGATCGCCGTCGTCGCCATCCCCGCGATTCGGTTTGCGGACCCAGGAAAGAGCGTGAAGCGCGGTGAATCCCGAACGCTGATCGTTCGGGTCGGCGCCCGCTTCGAGCAAAGCCAGAGCCAGTTCAAAATGACCGTTCTCGACCGCCAGAATCAGCGCGCTGGTTCCCTTCCGCGGACCTTTACCCGTCGGTTTTCGGGGCTGCATGGTGTCGTTCACGTCCACTCCCGCTTTCAACAAAGCTTTGGCAACGTCAATCCGGCCTTCCCGCGCGGCGAAAAAGAACGGCGTGAATCCGGAGTCGGGCAATGGCGTGCGAAAATCCGCGCCCGCCTTGAGCAGCAACTCGACCACCTCGGTATGACCTTCAGCCGCCGCCCACATCAGGGCCGTCTGATGATCTTTCTCCTTCGCATTAGCGTCGGCTCCTCGGGCCAAAAGGGCCTTTATGGGTCCGATCCTGCCGGTTCGCGACGCGGTCATCAAAACCGTTTCCCCGCCGCGCAGCGCGGTGTTCGGGTCCGCGCCTGCGCCGAGAAGCAACTCGACCAGTTCAGAGTTTCCATTCACGCAAGCCATGGAGAGCGCCATCACACCGTAGCGGTTCTCCGCCTTTACGTTCGCGCCGGCTTTCATCAACAGCCTGGCCGTTTCGAGATCGTCCCGGTAGGCCGCCCAATGCAACGCCGTCATGCCATCGGCCTGCGGCGCGTTCACGTCGGCGTGTTGTTTGAGAAGAGTGCGGATGGTTGCGTGTTCTGATTTCTCGGCGGCGTCCGCGAGGCGGGACTCAGCGGCAAATGAGAGCGAGCCTGCCGCGAACAGAAGTACAGCCAACGCGCGGCAAACGGAGCGCGGCTGTGGTCGAAGACCAAGCCGCAGCATAGCGCGAAGTTCGAGGCCGCTGCGGCTGGTGCTGTGCACACAGCCGCGCTCCGACAGAGTGCCGCCCGGTTCATGGCGCCAATGCGCGCCCAAAATGGCTACGAATGTGACTTCGGTAGGGACATCGCGCTGCGATGTCCCTGCCCGCGAAACAGCGGGCGGAATCGTTGCGCCGCTGAATGCGGCGCGGACGGCGCAGCGCGCCGTCCCTACCTCTATGTTGGAAGAAGCCCCATGCGCCGTTCTCGCGGAGTCATTGGCGTTCATGGATTCATCGACTTGAGAATCGGTGTTGTAGTGTCCGAGTTATCTGTCTCTCCCGATGATACTGGCGGCGGACATACCAGCAGCAGCCAGCACGCAGCCAACAAATCCTGCGACCGAATAAACACTGAAGCCGACGGCAGCCGAGTGTGAGCCAAATCGAATCTCGGTCCAGCGAGACCAATATTGGCTTTGGCTGAAACCCGCTAAGCCGTAATCTCCGCCGGGGCCTGGTATCGTCCAGAGATGAATGCTAAACGCGGGATCATTGGTGATGAGAACGGTCTCGGAGGAGCCGGGTCCTCGCGGGCGATTTAAGATCGTGTCTGTGGCAAGGACAACAAAGCCGAGAGCGAACACAACAACTGGGAGCAGAATGTGATGATGGTGTTGGCTCATGATGGAGCGACGCCATTGACTCGGCATCAAACCGCCAGCGGCTCAAACAACTCATCCACCTTCCCATTGCTGTCGGCGAACTTGTCGAGGTGGACGCCGACTTTGTCGAGTAGCGTCAGGTGGAGATTGGCCAGGGGCTTGGGTTTGTCATACTTGATGTGACGCCCGCCTTTCATTCCGCCGGCCGCGCCCCCGGCGACCAGGATCGGCAGGTTCGTATGATCGTGCACGTTCGGATTGCCGATGCCGCTGCCGTAAAGATAAAGCGAGTGGTCGAGCAAGGTGCCGTTCCCCTCCGGCGTGGCCTTCAATTTCCCGAGGAACTCGGCGAACAGCGACACATGGAACTGATTGATCTT
>QHPW01000092.1:20103-26115 GCA_003219675.1 Verrucomicrobiota bacterium | reverse complement strand
CCGGCAATCTCGTTCGTGTTGCGGCCATGTTCCGCGAACATGCGGCCGACCTGGCCGCCTTCCTGAGCGCCGATCCCAAAGGCAAACAATTGCCCGCTTACGTTGGCCGGTTGGCCGAACACTTGTCAGGAGAACAAAGCGCGTTGCTCAAAGAGTTGGACCTGCTCAAGAAGAACATCGAGCACATCAAGGAAATCGTGGCGATGCAACAGAGCTACGCCAAAGTCTCCGGGGTGACCGAAGTCGTGAACGTGACCGATCTCGTGGAGGACAGCCTGCGCATAAATGCGGGTGCGCTGACGCGCCACGACGTGCGGGTCATTCGCGAATTCGATCCGCGCCTGCCGGAAATCACGGTCGAGAAGCACAAGGTGTTGCAAATCCTGGTCAACCTGGTGCGCAACGCCAAGTACGCATGCGAGGAGTCCGGACGCAAGGACAGGCTTCTGACCGTGAAAGTGACCAACGGCGACGACCGCGTGCGAATCGCGGTGATCGATAATGGCGTCGGTATTCCGGCGGAAAACCTGACTCGCATCTTCGCGCACGGATTCACTACACGCAGGGACGGCCACGGTTTCGGCCTGCACAGCGGCGCGCTGGCGGCGAAGGAAATGGGCGGCGCTTTGCGTGTGCACAGTGACGGCGTTGGCCATGGCGCGTCCTTCACGCTGGAATTGCCCATTGAACCGACCGAAACGCGAATGGCTCCTTCACACGAGCCTGGCGCGCAAACGACTGGGACGCGCCTGGAAGGAGAGCTTCACACCGCATGAAAAGGTCATCCCTCGAAATGAGCGCGTATTTTGAAAATGCGTCGAAATCGGAGCGCGGCGTTTACTCCGCTTCAGTGTCCACCGGTTTGTCGGAGGGAAGCGGCGTAAACGCCCCGCTCCAGCTATTTTCAAAACACGCTCTGAAGCAAACCGGCTTTAATCCGCCGAGGGAACACCGCTGGGCTCGAATCGCATTGGCGGCGGGCGCATCGCTTCTGAGCCTGTGGCTGCCTGTCCGCGCGTGGGCGCTTAATCCCGTCCAGGACGTTTTGCAGTATAACTGCCGGACGTGGAGCCGGCAGAATGGACTTCCGGTTAATGGCATAAACGCCATCACCCAGACCCAAGACGGCTACCTCTGGTTGGGAACGGCGGCTGGCCTGGTCCGTTTTGACGGGGACGAATTCAAACGGTTCGATCTCGCGGGCGCGCGACAACTGCGGAAAAGCGTCGTGACCTGCCTGGCCGGTGATCGGGATGGCGGCCTGTGGGTCGGGCTGGAACACAGCTCGTTTGGCTTTCATGACGGACGCTCTTTTTCGTTCCGTGGAAAGGAGGCCTGGGGAAAACTGGACATGAACGTCAGGTCCATTATGCAAACCAAAGAGGGCACGCTCTGGCTGGCGGCCGAGCGCCAGGTATCCCGCTTGACCCGAAGCGGCGATTACCAGGAAGTATTCGGTTCCTCGGCCGAAGCCGCGATCAACATGCTGAACATCCTGTGCGGCTTCCAGGATTCCCGAAACCGGGTTTGGTTCGGGACTGACCGAAAGGGAGTGTATTACTGGCAAGAGGGAAGGATCAGCAAACTCCCCGACGCCTCATTGGATTCAGCCATCGTGTTTTCATTGGCTGAAGACAAGAACGGACAGATTTGGGTCGGCACGCAAAAAGGACTGCGCTGCTATGACTCAACGTTTCAGCGAAAGGACATCCCTCCGCTAAAGGAAGAAATCCTCGCCCTGCTTGTGGACCGGCAAGGCGTCTTGTGGATCGGGACCACCGGTCATGGACTGGCGCGCTATCGTGACGGCGCTTACACCTTTTTTAGCAAGACCGATGGCCTGGCGGACGATCATGTTCGAGCGCTCTCTGAAGACGAAGAGGGAAGCCTTTGGATCGGGACCCGGGATGGATTAAGCCAGCTTACCGACGTAAAATTTCCCACTCAGGCTGCAGCCGAAGACGCCTCGGTTAAAGACGCCCTGGCTGTGTGCGCCTCTCGAAAGGGGGGTCTGTGGGTGGGCAGCAGCGCCGGGGCCACTTATTTCGACGGCAAGCCAAGGACTTACTCCACCGAAGCCGGTCTGCCAAACCCTTACGTCAAGCGCGTCTTTGAGGCGAGCAACGGCGACCTTTATCTCGTCAGCGGCGAGAAGGACCTCGTGGTGTTGTCCGGAAACAAGGTGGTCGCGACGCATTCGGCCACGAACATGGTCGTCGGGTTGGCGGAGGATGCAAAAGGCGTCGTGGTGTCCGTCGGCGATGCTCTCTACCGCGCCGGGACTAATTCTTTCGCGCCTTACGAATTCAACCACGGTGAAGCTCCGCCGCTCTACTGGATTCTCAACCTGTGCCGCGGTCGGGACGGGGCCATCTGGGTCGCCAGCGTGAACGGGATTTGCCGGGTCAAAGACGGCGCGTTCCGGCAGTGGACAGTCGAACAGGGCCTTCCGGACCCGCGCGTGGATTGGATTTGCGAAGACGGCGACGGCGTTGTTTGGGCCGCGACGATGACTGGCATCGCCCGGTTGAAGGACAACCAGATACGCTGCATCAGTCGGGACAATGGGTTATTCGACAATGATATTTACGAGATTGTGCCCGACAAACTGGGCAACCTTTGGGTGGACTCCGGCCGTGGAATCTTTCGGGTCAGCCGGCAAAGTCTGAATGATTTTGCCGACGGAAAAACCGATCGCGTCGAGTGCGTGCCGTATGATGGCGTGGACTCCGTGAAGCCATGCGACAAGACGGTTCAGGAACACTCGGCCTGCGTAACGGCGGATGGGCGGATTTGGTTCCCCAGCTCCAAAGGCGTGATTATGATTGACCCGGCAAATGTGCCCGCCAACCGCGCTGTTCCGGCCGTGCATATTGATCGCCTCCGCGCCAATGGAATCGAGTTCGACTGCAAGCAAAGGGTGGTGGTGCAACCGGGCAAAGGCGAACTGGAGTTCCACTTCACCGTCCCAAGTTTTATCGCACCGCAAAAGATGCGGTTCCGCTGCCGACTCGATGGCTACGACAAAGACTGGGCGGAGATCGGAGATCGGCGCCTGGCCCTCTACACCAATCTAAAGCCGGGCCGGTACACCTTTCGCGTCCTCGTCGCCAATGCCGATGGCGTCTGGAATACCACGGGCGACTCGGTAAAAGTTCAATTGCTTCCGCACTTTTATCAGAGCGCATCATTCTATTTGTTGTGCGGCGTCCTGGCCGCCGGCGCCCTGGCCGCCGGTTACGACTGGCGCGTCCGTCGCCTGAAACGCAAACAACGCGCGCTGCGAGAAGCGCACGATCTTCTGGAAACCAAAGTCAGGGAACGGACCGCGGACCTGGCCGAAGCCAACGCTTCGCTCAAGAATGAGATCGAGGAACGCAAGCGAATGGAACGGGAAGTCGATCAGGTTCACCGGCAACTGCTGGATGCGTCCCGCCAGGCCGGCATGGCCGAGGTGGCCACCGGCGTGCTCCACAACGTCGGCAACGTGCTCAACAGCGCGAACGTATCCGCAACCCTCGTCGTGAATCAACTGAAACGGTCCAAAGTTTCGAGTTTGACCAGGGCCGTCGCGCTGATGCGGGAACACGCCGCAGACCTCGGCGCGTTTATCACCAGCGATCCCAAAGGCGCACAACTGCCGGCGTATCTGGGCCAGGTCGCCGAACATCTCGCCGGAGAACAACGCTCGCAGCTCGAAGAACTGGAACTGCTGCGCAAACATATCGAACATATCAAGGAAATCGTGGCCATGCAGCAGGGCTACGCGAAAGTCTTGGGCGTCAGCGAAACGGTCCAGGTCGCGGAATTGATCGAAGACGCCTTGCGCATGAACACCGGGGCCTTGGCGCGCCATGAGGTGCAGCTCCAGCGGGAATACGATTCGCACCTGCCTGAAATATCCGTGGACAAGCATAAGGTGCTGCAGATTCTGGTGAATCTGATTCGCAACGCGAAGTATGCCTGCGATGAGTCCGGACGGAAGGACAAGCGCCTGACCGTGCGCGTGACCAACGGTGGCGACCGTGTCCGAATTGCGGTGATGGACAATGGTGTGGGTATTCCCCTGGAAAATCTGACGCGGATTTTCAATCACGGGTTCACGACCCGCAAAGACGGCCACGGCTTTGGCCTGCATAGCGGGGCGCTGGCCGCACGCGAATTGGGCGGCGCCCTCCGAGCGAACAGTGACGGTCCCGGACTCGGCGCCACTTTCACCCTCGAATTGCCACTCGAACGGTCTTAAGCAACCACAAGAACACAAGCATGAACACAAATCCTCAACACAACCGCCGCATCCTGGTGATCGATGACAATCGGGCCATTCATGAGGATTTCCGCAAGGTATTGGGCCGGCAAGCTCATTCGCCAACGGGTTTGGAGACGGCCGAGGCCGCGCTCTTTGGCGAGGCGACGCCGCGGGTTGAACTGCCCACGTTCGAGATCGATTCGGCGTTTCAGGGTCAAGAGGCGCTGGATCTCATCGAAAAGAGTCTGCGGGAGAATCGACCTTACGCGATGGCCTTTGTCGATGTGCGAATGCCTCCCGGTTGGGACGGGGTGGAAACCACGGCAAAAATCTGGCAGCGATACCCCGACCTGCAAGTGGTCATTTGCACCGCGTATTCCGATTATTCCTGGGAGGAGATGCTGCAACGGCTCGAATACTCGGACCGATTGGTCATCTTGAAAAAACCATTCGACAACATCGAAGTGCTGCAACTGGCCAACTCGCTCACTGAAAAATGGCGCCTGTACCAACAGGCGAAGTGCCGCCTGGAGGACCTGGAAAAAATGGTCCAGGAACGCACCCGCGCGCTGGAGGCCACCAACTCGGAACTCGCCGCTGCCAACCAGCAGTTGCAACTGGCGACCGAACAAGCCCAACGGTTGGCCGCGGCCGCGCTCGTCGCCAACAAGGCCAAGAGCGAATTCCTGGCCAACATGAGCCACGAAATCCGCACGCCCATGAATGGAGTCCTGGGTATGATCAACCTGCTGCTCGACACCACCCTGACCGCGGCTCAGCGCGAATTCGCCCTGACGGTCAAAACCAGCGCCGCCGCGCTGTTGAGCATCATCAACGACATCCTGGATTTCTCCAAGATCGAGGCGGGCAAGATGACTTTTGAAAAGGTCGACTTCGACCTGCGCGAGATGGTTGAGGATTCTCTCAAACCCCTGGCGAAGCGGGCGCAGGACAAGGGACTGGAGCTGGCTTACCGCATCTCCCCGGACGTCCGCACTCCATTGCTGGGCGATCCTTCGCGGTTACGCCAGGTCCTGCTGAATCTGCTCAGTAACGCGGTCAAATTTACCGAGAAGGGCGGCGTGTTTTTGGAAATCTCGCAGTTGAACGAAACCAACGAAGAAGTCGAGTTGCGTTGCGCCGTCCGCGACACAGGCATCGGCATTGCGGAGCATGCACAGGAGAAACTGTTCCAATCTTTCACCCAGGCCGATGCGTCCACTACCCGCAAGTACGGAGGCACCGGTTTGGGACTGGCCATCTGCCGCAAACTCGTCGAACTGATGGGCGGCAGCATCGGCGTGAGCAGCAGTCCTGGCGCAGGCTCGACCTTTTGGTTCACCGTTCGGCTCACCAAACCGGTCAACGAACCCGCTACTGTCATGGGTGACCCGCACGCCGGATCTGCAGCGGGACGGGCATCTTGGCTGTCCGGGGCTGACAGGCTGGAAGCCTGTCCCACGGCCGTCTCATTGGCCGGGGTCAAGCCGCCGCCCCCCGCCGCGTCCCGGGCAGTCAGCATTCTTCTGGTGGAGGATAACCCGGTCAACCGGCTGGTCGCGGCGCTGCAGCTCAAAAAGCTCGGCTATCATGTGGACGCCGTGAACAACGGCGCCGAAGCCATCGAGGCCTGGCACCGCGGCGCGCATCAGATCATTCTCATGGATTGCCAGATGCCGGAAATGGACGGCTACGAGGCAAGCCGAAAAATCCGTGAATTGGAAGCCGCGAACAACAGGGCGGCGGTGCAAATTGTCGCCATG
>QHPW01000092.1:10658-20060 GCA_003219675.1 Verrucomicrobiota bacterium | reverse complement strand
CTCCAAGCCGATTGACGAAAAAAAGCTGATCTCCGCGCTGGAACGATCCGCGGCGCGATTATTTGAGCCACCACGGCTCCCGGCGGTGCTCTGCCCGAAAGCCGTGGAACAACTTGAAGGAGCCTTGTCGTGAGCGAGACGACGTGTCGGAAAAACCGGCGGATCCTGGTGATCGACGACAACCGCGCGATCCACGACGATTTCCGCAAGATTCTTTGTCCGCCCGATTCGGCAGGCAACAGTCTGGAGTGTTTTGAGACGGTCTTGTTTGGCAAAGCGACAGCGGTTCCGGCCCCGATCCGGTTCGATCTGGACTTCGCCTTTCAAGGTCAAGAGGGTCTTGAAAGGGTGCGGCAGGCGCTGGCCGCAGGCAGGCCCTATGCGACGGCGTTTATCGACGTGCGCATGCCCCCGGGATGGGATGGGATCGAGACGGTGGCGAAAATCTGGGAAGCGGACCCCGATTTGCAAGTAGTGATTTGCTCGGCGTATTCGGATTACTCGTGGCACGAGATGCTGGCGACCGTGGGACAGGCGCTGACGGAGAAGTGGCGCTTGTTGCAGGAATCCAAAAACAAGCTGAATGATCTGGAGAAAATCGTCGGCGCACGCACCGCGGAACTGCAGGCCGAAATTGCTGGACGCAAACAATTGGAAGCCCAGTTTCGCCAGTCGCAGAAGATGGAGGCCTTCGGCCAGCTCGCCGGAGGCGTGGCGCACGATTTCAACAATCTCCTGGCCGTAATCCTGGGTTTTGCCAACTTGTTAAGGGACACCGAAGAGCTGGGCGCGGAGGCCAGGGAACAAATCGAGCAGGTTCATCTGGCCGGCGAGCGGGCCGCCAATCTGACCAAGCAACTGCTGACCTTCAGTCGCAAAAGAGACATGCAAATCAGTTCGCTCAACTTGAATAACGTGATCGGCGATATGGCCAAAATGCTTGCCCGTCTCATCGGCGAAGACATAAAGCTGGAGTGTAAATTTTCCCCAAAACTGCCGTGCGTCCAGGCCGACACCTCCATGATGGAGCAGCTGCTGATGAATCTGGTGGTCAACGCCCGCGACGCCATGCCCAAGGGCGGCCAACTGCTGATCAGCACGGACGCAGTCGTGATCGAATCCAGCCCCACGCCAGGCCAGCCCGAAGCGCGAGCGGGTGATTTCGTTTGCCTGAGCGTGCGCGATACCGGTTGCGGCATGACGCCGGAGGTCCGGGCGCGCATTTTCGAACCGTTCTTCACGACCAAAGGCGTTGGCAAAGGGACCGGCCTCGGATTGGCGACGGTGTTTGGCATCGTAAAACAACACCTGGGCTGGATCGAAGTCGCCAGTGAGGTGGGGCTGGGGGCCAGTTTCAAAATTTTTATTCCCGTCAGTTCCCAACCGGCCCCGGAGCGTCAGGCCAAGGTCATCGAGTCGAAAGCGCGCGAGGGCACAGAGACTGTCTTGTTGGTGGAAGACGAAGAAGCCGTACGCGGCCTGTTGAAAATAATTTTGCAACGTCATGGGTATCGCGTTTTGGAAGCAGCCTCGGGTTCCGCCGCCTTGTTGGTTTGGAAAGAGCACGGGACAGAAATCGATCTGTTGCTGACGGACATGATCATGCCCGACGGTCTGACCGGGCGCGAGCTGGCCAGGCGGTTGATGGCAGAGGAGCCGGGTTTGAAGGTCATTTACTCCAGTGGTTACGATGATGACCCCGAGGGGACGGCTTTTATCTCCCGGGGAACAGCCGCGTTCCTGCAAAAGCCATACACCCCGAAGAAGCTGATTCAAACCGTGCGCCAATGTCTGGACGGCTAACTCCCCAACTGCAAACGCGGATCCGTTTCCAACAGCGCTTTCAGTTTCGGCCAGCGCGCTTCGTTCATTTCGTAGAAGGCGTGCAGATAAACAACCACCACTTCCGACGGATGTTTCGCCAGTACCGCCTCCACGGCAGAACCGAGCCTGGCGTCATCCATCGTTTCGGGCAGATCGTCCACAACGCCGTCTTTGTGGGGAACGCCGAGCGCATCCAGAAAGTCCTTCAACAACGTGGTATGCTTCTTCAGCAGCCAGCCGCGCAGCAACCCGCCGGCGGCCGGTTCCATTGAAGGACGCGCAAGCGTCGTCAGCATCGTGGTGTGCCGCTCGACGCGCGGCTGGCGTTGAAGGTAGACCGGGCGCACCTTGCGCACCTGCGCCACGGCCGCGAGCGTTGCCTTATAAAGCTCTTTGTCCGAGGCGAAGGCGTATTCCAGAATCTCCGCGGACAGCGTTGGAGACATGAAACCGATCAATTCGTGGGCTGTAAGCATGGCTGCGTAAACGCAGTGAGTGATTCGAGAGTGTTCCTGTCCGTTCAGGGGAACGCCGTGAGCGCAATTCTATGTTTCGAGGCAAGTTGTTTCACTTCGTCCTCCTCCAACAGCAGGGTTTTCCCGGCCTCCAGCGCGAGGACCGAGACGCCCGAGGCGGCGCAGACTGCCAGCGTTTGGGCACCGATGCATGGAATATCGAAACGCAGGTCGTGTTTTTCCTTCGAGACCTTCACCGCCACCGCGCCGCCGCCTTTGCCTGCCAGCTCGCCGCCGCGCGCCAGGCATTTGTCGGTGCCCTCAAGCCCTTCCACGGCGAGCACCGTGCCGTTCTTCACAACGATCATCTGGCCGATCTCCAGCCGGGAAACTTCCTTCGCAATGCGCAGACCCAATTCCACGTCGGCTCGTTGGTCCTCGGACAATTTCGGGCCGATGTGAAAGCCGGCGCCGGGCATCAGCGGTTGCAACCACGGTGTGGCTTCGATCAGCTCGACACCGTCTTTTTTTAACTCGCCGGCAATGGCTCCAAAAATCGTGTGCGCGTTCTTCTCTTTCAGCTTGAGCATCATTGCCATGGCGCGGAGGTCTGGCCGCAGGTCGAAGAGATTCTTCGGCGCAATCTGTCCTGCCATGACACACTGTTTGACGCCGCGTTCCGTGAATGCCGAGATCATTTTTGAAAGCTGGCCGACTTTCAACCAGATGATATCATCGACAAATTTCGCCAGTTCGGGATTCGTTTCCCCATCGAACGCCACGGCGACGAGCCGTTTGACGCCCAGGCCGCGCGCCTGTTTGGCAAAAAGCAGTGGCAGCGAGCGATTGCCTGCGATGATGCCCAAAGTGTCGGTTCTCTCGGACACGGCCAACACGGTAGCGGGTGCAGTCGGCCGGCGCCAGCGCGAACCGGCTGGAACCTGGTGTTTGGGATTTGTCAGGTTGCGCTTGAAATTTTCGCTTTCCGAGGCGTACTCTCTCCGCCATGAAAACCTTGTCCCTTCTCTTCGTTGCTGCCTCATTCGCCAGCATCGCCTTGGTTCGCGCGTCTGATGCCCGTTGCTACGAATTGCGCACGTATTACGCCGCGCCGGGCAAACTGGAGGCTCTCAACGCCCGTTTCCGCGATCACACTATGCGGATTTTTGAGAAACACGGCATGAGAAATATCGGCTACTGGATGCCCATCGACAACCCGGACAACTTACTGATTTACGTGCTGGAGCACGCAAGCCGTGAAGCGGCCGACAAGGCCTGGAAGGAGTTCGGCGCCGATCCCGAATGGCAAAAGGTCGCCAGAGAGTCCGAGGCGAACGGGAAGCTCGTCAGCAAAGTGGAGCGCCGCTTCATGAGCGAGACTGACTATTCCCCCGCGATCAAACCCGCGAAGTCCGGCGGAGCAAGAGTGTTTGAGCTTCGCACTTACACCGCCGCCCCGGATCGCCTCGAAAATCTCAACGCCCGCTTTCGCGAGCACACCTGCAAACTCTTCGAGAAGCACGGCATGGCGAACCTGGCTTACTGGAACCTCGTGCCGGGCGAAAAAGATGCCGACAAAACGCTCGTTTACATCCTTGCGCACAAGAGCAAGGAAGCTTCCGACGCGTCGTGGAAGGCGTTTCGCGAAGACCCGGTGTGGGTCGCCGCCAAGAAAGCGTCCGAAGAAAAAGCGGGCGGCTCGCTCACCTTTCCCGAAGGCGTGAAATCCGTCTTCATGACGCCGACGGATTATTCGCCGACGAAATAAAATTTCGGTCGGCGAATCGACGCGAATTCTCGCGAATGGGAAAATTTTCAAACGCCGCCAGTTCGGTTGTCTGAGACAGAGGCCTGCAGTTTGATCTGGTCCGCCAATTCCTCCGCCGGATAGGTCCAGATTTCCGCAAGCGTCGGATGATAATGCGGCATGACGGCGAGTTCGTGCACCGTCATTCGCCTGGCCATCGCTGCGATGATTTCGTGGATCAATTCACCTCCCATCGGGCCGACACAACAACCGCCGATGATTTCGCCGGTCGCCGGATTCGCCAGCAGTTTCACGAAGCCGTCCTTCGCGTCCATGATCAGCGACTTGCCGTGATCGTTGAACCGGTAGCTCGCGGCAAGGCAAGGCACGCTCTTCGCTTTCGCTTGCTTCTCGGTCAGCCCCACGAGGCCAATTTGCGGATCGGTGAACACAACATGCGTGAGCAGCCGGTAATCGATGCTGCGCGGACGGTCGAGATGCGCAATGTTGTGGGCGGCGATTTCGCCCTGCTGAATCGCGATGTGCACGATTTCGTGCGGCCCGGTGCAATCCCCGGCGGCATAAATGTGTTGAGCGCTGGTCTGCATCCGCTCATTGGTCACGATGCGTCCCCGGTCCGTCTCCACCCCCGCCTTCTCCAGATGCAGGTGCGCGGTGTTCGGCGTGCGGCCGAGGGCGAACAAAATCTCGTCCGCGCTCGCGGTTTCTGTTTTGCCGTCGCGCTCGAATGAGACGACTTTCAGACCGCCATCACGCCCGGCGTCGAGCAACCGGGTGTCGGTGACGACCGTCATGCCCTCGCGGCGAAAGACCTTCTCCAATTCGGCCGCGGCGTCCGTGTCGAAATCACGCAAGATGTGCGGGCTGCGTTGAATCAAAGTCACCTGGGTGTCGAACCGCGCGAAGAACTGCGCGAACTCCACCCCCACTGCGCCGCCGCCGAGGACAATCAGCGACTTCGGCGGCCCCGCCAGCCTGAGCGCTTCGTCGCTGGTGAGATAACCGACATTCCTGAGCGAGGGCAGGGGCGGTTCCGACACGACGGAGCCGGTGCTGATGATAAAATATCTTGCGGTAAGCGTGTCGCCGGTGCTCAGCCCGACGGTGTGCGTGTCGGTGAATCGGGCCGTTGCTCGAATAAATTTGAATCTGCCGCTCGTAAGCTGCTGGACGCGGCCGTCGGCGAAGTCTTTGACCATCGCGTTC
The DNA here is from genome assembly GCA_003219675.1 of Verrucomicrobiota bacterium. Classification (GTDB taxonomy): domain Bacteria; phylum Verrucomicrobiota; class Verrucomicrobiia; order Limisphaerales; family AV2; genus AV2. The sequence continues at coordinate 14,807 of QHPW01000092.1, read as the reverse complement.
TTCCGCGCCATGACCTGCTCGAAATCGAAACCGACTTGTGGCGCTTGAACGCCCCAGGTGCCGGCGTGACGCGCCAGGTGAATCACATCCGCCGCGTAAAGCAGCGCCTTGGTGGGCATGCAGCCTCGCAGGATGCACAGGCCGCCGACCTCCTTGCCGCCTTCGATCACGACCGTCTTCAGACCGGCGCCGGCCGCGGTGCGCCCTGCGGCGTAACCGCCGCTGCCGCCGCCAAGGACGGCGACGTCAAAATCGAATTCGCTCATGCGGGAGAAGATGGAAGGGCCGCGAAGAAATGCAAATTTCAAATTTGAATTTATCCGCACGCCATTGAATCATTCTGGCCGTCGTTCAATCACGACACGATTCAACGATTCAACGATGTAACGATTCAACGAACCATGGCCGACCTCATTTGTCCGCGCAGTCCGCGCGAAACCATGTGCGGCTGGATGCATCTGCCTCGCTACATCGACAAGATACGCCTTCAGCTCGCGGGGAAACTTCATCCCGATTACCAACCGAACCTCGGCAAAGGGTTTGACGAAAAGTGGTTGAAGGCCGCCGGCCTCGCTCACGAGCGGTTCATGGAGGTTGTCGGTGGGACCATCACGGACGGCCAGGTGGCCGATTGGGTGTTGAAGAACGTGAAGAAGAGCGACGCCGACAAACGCGCTCACGCCGAGTCCATGCTCAATTATCCGCGGCCCGACAATGCGGAAATGCAGGCGCGGCTCGGGATGCGCAAAGAACAGGCGGGGTTGGCGCATCGCGACGACATCAGGACATTTGTGGACTTCATCGACGCGGATGAGAAAAGAATTTGAGGCGTCGAAGGCGCTTTCACGCAACTATCCCCCGGCCCGTTTTCTCTGAGTGATGTCGCGAGCGACGATCTGCAGGGCCGGCCGATCCTTGAAGGTCAGCGGCGCAGCCGCGACCTCCACATCCACCACCTGGCCGTCCAGCCGGACAAATTTTTCCTCGATGAAAGGAACGATGGCGACATCTCCATCCAACCGTTGCATGCGGCCCTGGACCGATTTCCAAAAGAAGGTGGTGCCGTCTTCGCGCAATTGGCGCAGGCGCCGCTGCATCATCTCCCAATAATCCGGGTGAACGACTTCCTTCATCGACTTGCCGATGAGCCGTTCGATATTATCAGCGCCGAGCAACCGGGCAGCGGCCGAGTTGGCGAACACAATGTGATTGTCGCTTTGGACGAAGAGCGCATCCGGGCACAGCTCCACCAGGTGCCGGTAGCGTTCCTCGCTCTTCTCCAACGCCTGCTCGGCCTCCTTGCGCCGCTTCCGCTCCTCGACCAGTTGCAGGGCCCGTTGCACCGCGGGGGCCAGGTTCGACATCCGGCCTTTCAGGACGAAATCGGTGGCTCCCTTTTTGAAAGTTTCCACCGCCATTTCCTCCGTTTCCGAGCCGGTGACGAATATGAACGGAATCTCCGGGCACATCTTTTGCGCCAGAGCCAGGGCGGCGAATCCGTTGAAATCCGGAAGGCCATGGTCGGAGAAAATCAGGTCGGGAGGTTCTTCCTGAAGTTCGCGGACGAAATCCTCTCGTCTTTCGACTCGTATGGAGCGGAAGGCGAGGCCGTTTTTGCGCAATTCACGATTGATCATCACCACGTCAGTGGCGACGTCCTCGAGGATCAGGATGCGCAGTTCTTTATTCACAACCGGTCCCACTTTTACTCTATTCCATCTTAAAAATACCATCCTGCCTGCCCCCCCTGAAGTGGGGTAAACACCTGATGCCGCCCGCTGCTTCCGTCTCGAACGCACAACCGGAATTCCGTTCGATGACGCGCGCCATCAACGGTTCAATCGCGGTCGGCAGGCCGCGCCTTCGGCAATGAAAAATAAAAAGTTGCGCCCTGGTTCGGTTCGCCCTCGGCCCAGATGCGTCCGCCGTGACGAGTGATGATGCGACGTACGCTGGCCAGGCCGACGCCAGTGCCCTCGAACTGTTCCTCGCCGTGCAGCCGCTGGAAGAGGCCGAAGAGTTTGTTCGCATGTCGCATGTCGAACCCGGTTCCATTGTCGTGGACAAAGATCACGGCTTCGCCCGTTTCGCCCTGTTCGCAGCCGATTTCTATTTCGGCCCTCTCGCGCTCGCGGGTGAATTTGATCGCGTTGGAGAGGAGGTTGGTGAACACCTGGCGCAACATGTCGCCGTCGGCCTCCACTTCCGGCAACGTCGTCACCTTCCAGTCAATGTTGCGGCCCTGGGCTTCAAAGTGCAAATCGCGCCACACTTCCTCCACCAGCGGATTCAGCGGAACCCGTCGAGTGAGGATTTCGGCGCGGCCCATGCGGGCGAAGGAGAGGAGGTCGTCGATGCGATGGCGCATTTTTTGGGCGGACTGGCCGATGAAACGCAGGAGATCCTGCTGCTTCTCGCCCAGCGATCCCGCGGCCTCCTCCCGGAGCATGGATGCGAAGCCGTCGATCGCCCGCAAGGGACCGCGCAGATCGTGAGAGACCGAGTAACAAAAGGTTTCGAGTTCCTCGTTGGCGGCGGCCAGTTGCGCTGTCTGGCGTTGCAGTTCGCAGTTCTTTTTGAACAGTTCCACAAAGACGGCCACCTTCGCTCGCAAGATGGCCGGCTCCGGCGGTTTGAACAGATAATCGACCGCACCCAGTGAATAGCCCTGGAGTACCTGCTCGTGATCGCGGCCATGCGCCGTCAGAAAAATGATCGGTGTGTGGCGGGTCCTGTCGCGCTGTCGCAAAATCGAGGCGGTCTCGAATCCGTCCATCCCCGCCATTTTGACATCCAGAACGATCACGGCGAAGTCGCCTTCCTGGAGCAGGCACTTCAGGGCCGCCCGTCCGGAACCGGCTTTCACCAGGTTGTATTCAGGATTATCCAGCGTGGCCTCGACCGCCAGCAGGTTTTCGGGCTGGTCGTCCACCAACAGGATATTTACTTTTGGGTTGTTCTTCACGCCGGAATCACCTCGCCACGCTCCAGGGTCTGTAAAGCCAGACCCGCAGCAACGAAAGCAGTTGTTCGCTGTTCACCGGTTTGGCCAGGTAATCCGATGCGCCGGCTTCGAGACATTTTTCGCGGTCGCCCTTCATGGCCTTGGCGGTGAGGGCCAGGATGGGCAGCGACCTCAGCGAGTCGATGTTCCGGACCGTCGCGATGGTGTCGTAGCCGTCCATGCCTGGCATCATGATGTCCATCAGCACCACGTCGATGCCGGGGGTCCTTTTGAGAAACTCGATCGCTTCCCGTCCGTTCTCCGCCGAATTCACTTTCATGTTGTAACGCTCGAGCACTGTCGTCAGCGCGAAAATGTTCCGAATGTCGTCGTCCACGACCAGGACGCTTTTGCCGGCCAGCACCGGATCAGCCTCATGAAGTTTTTTCAACATCTCCCGTTTCGGAGCCGACAGCCTGGGAATCTCCCGGTGCAGGAACAGCGCGGTGAGATCGAGGAGTTCCTCACGGGAGGAGGCTTCCCGGACCACGATGTCGGGTCCGACTTTTTTCAACTCGGCAGATTCCTTGCGGGTCAGTTTTCTTTCGCTATAGAGGACGACCGGCAGGCAACGCTGGGCCGGATGCGGCCACGCAATCGAGGCTGGTGTTGTTCTCCAGAATTGCGGCCGCTTCCTGAGCGCTGGCGGCGGCGGTGATTTGGACGTCTTCATCGCCAATCAGCTCGACGGTGCCATGGCGATGCGCGGCGTCCTCCGCAACGACAAGCAGATTCCGGATGCGGCGGTTGATGAATTCCTTGGTGTCGTCCAGCGCTTTGATGATGTCCTCCCGAGCGACCGGTTTTTTCAAATAGTTGATGGCGCCCAGGCGCAGGCCGCGAAGGCGATTGTCCTCGGCGCTGACGATGTCCACCGGGATATGACGTGTGCCGGGATCGTGTTTCAAACGGTCAAACACGCTCCAGCCGGTGGCATCCGGCAGCCGCAGGTCCAAAAGGATGGCGGAAGGCCGATGCTGGCTCGCGAGCGCCAGGGCCTTCTCGGCGCGGCCTGTGACCAGGGCCTTAAACCCCTTTTCCCGCGCCAGATCGAGCAGGATGCGGGCGAAGTCGGGATCATCCTCGACGATCAGGAGGACCTGGTCCCCCGGCTGAACCGAGGCGCGGTCGTCGTTCAAAGTCGA
>QHPW01000092.1:0-10631 GCA_003219675.1 Verrucomicrobiota bacterium | reverse complement strand
TGGGCGCCCAGGCTCGCATCCCGGCTCAGTGGCGCCAACTCGGGACGGGACGGGAGCGTGGGGCGAGCCTCTTCCGCTGGCCGCGGTTGCGGCGACAGGTAAGTCGACGGCAGGTAGAGGGTGAAGGTGCTGCCCTGGCCGGGCGCGCTTTCCACGCGGATGGTTCCACCGAGCATGCGGGCGATCTCACGGCTGATCGAAAGGCCAAGGCCGGTGCCGCCATATTTTCGGGTTGTGCCTGAATCGGCCTGTTGGAACGCTTCAAAGATCAGTTGCTGTTTGTCTTTGGGAATACCGATGCCGGTATCGCTGACCGTGAAGGCGACCACGGTATTGGCCTGATTGAGAGCCGCGTGCTGATCGCTCCATCCGGCTCGGGCCACGAACATCTGGAGCGTCACCGTGCCGCGTTCGGTGAACTTGAAGGCGTTGGAGAGCAGGTTTTTCAGGACCTGCTGCACGCGGCGTTCGTCACTGCGGAAGGTTTGCGGCAGTTGCGCGTCGATGTGGATCTGGAAGTCGAGCGACTTGGCTTCGGCGACCGGGCGGAAGAACCGTTCGACGAATTCGCGCTGTGCGGCGAAGGTGACCTCCCTAATCTCCACGGTGGTGGTGCCGGACTCGATCTTGGAGAGGTCGAGGATGTCGTTGATCAAGCCCAGGAGGTCCTGGCCGGAACTGTGAATCGTGCGCGCAAACTCGACTTGTTTGGAGGTGAGGTTGTTTTGCGGGTTGTCGGCCAGTTGCTGCGAGAGGATCAACATGCTGTTGAGCGGGGTCCTCAGTTCGTGGGACATATTCGCCAGGAATTCCGATTTGTATTTGGAGGTGAGGGCCAGTTGCGCGGCCTTTTCCTCCAGGGCGAGTCGGGCCTGTTCGACTTCCTGGTTCTTGCGTTCGACTTCGGTATTCTGCGCGGCCAACTGCCGCGCTTTTTCCTCAAGCTGCTCGTTGGTTCGGCGCAATTCGTGTTGCTGGCTTTGGAGTTTTTCTGTCAGGGACTGCGATTGTTTGAGCAGTTCCTCGGTGCGGGTGTTGGCTTCGATGGTGTTCAGGACAATCCCGATGCTCTCGGTCAATTGGTCGAGGAAGCTCTGGTGTGCGGCGGTATAACGCTCGAAGGAGGCCAATTCGATGACCGCCTTGACTTTGCCCTCGAACAGGACGGGCAGCATGATGATGTTGAGCGGGAGAGCGGCGCCCAGGCCCGAAGAGATTTGAATGTAATCGCTCGGAACGCTGGTGAGCAGGAATTTTTCCTTCTCCTGGGCGCACTGGCCAATCAGGCCTTCGCCCACTTTGAACTGGCTGGCCAGGTTTTGGCGCCGGCGGTAGGCGTAACTGGCCAACAGTTTCAGATACGGTTCGGAGTCGCCGTCGGCCTCGTTCATCGCGTAAAAGACGCCGTGCTGGGCATTCACCAGCGGGGCCAGTTCCGAGAGAATCAGCCGGGTGACGGTCAGCAGATCGCGCTGGCCTTGCAGCTTGCGGGTAAACGCGGCGAGGTTGGTCTTGAGCCAGTCCTGCTCGCTGTTCTTTTGCGTCGTCTCGCGCAGGTTGCGAATCATCTCATTGATGTTGTCTTTGAGGTCGGTCACCTCACCGCGGGTCTCGGCGGTGATGGAACGGGTCAGGTCGCCCTTGGTCACGGCGGTGGCGACCTCGGCGATGGCTCGAACCTGGGTGGTCAGGTTGGCCGCCAATTGATTGACGTTATCGGTCAGGGATTGCCAGATGCCGCCGACGCCCTGGACTTCGGCCTGGCCGCCGAGCTTGCCTTCGGTGCCGACCTCGCGCGCCACGCGGGTGACTTCGGAGGCGAACGAGTTCAACTGGTCCACCATGGTGTTGATGGTGTTCTTGAGTTCGAGGATTTCCCCTTCAACGTCCACCGTGATCTTGCGGGTCAGGTCGCCTTTGGCCACCGCGGTGGTCACGTCGGCGATGTTGCGGACTTGTGCCGTGAGATTGCTGGCCATGGAGTTGACGCTGTCGGTCAGGTCCTCCCAGGTGCCGGCGACGCCTTTCACCCTGGCCTGGCCGCCGAGTTTGCCTTCGGTGCCCACTTCGCGGGCCACGCGGGTGACTTCCGAGGCGAACGAGTTCAATTGATCCACCATGGTATTGATGGTGTTTTTCAACTCCAGGATTTCGCCTTTGACATCCACCGTGATTTTCTTGGAGAGATCGCCGTTGGCCACCGCCGTGGTCACGGTAGCGATGTTGCGCACTTGCGCGGTGAGGTTGCTGGCCATGGAGTTGACGCTGTCGGTCAGGTCCTTCCAGGTGCCGGCGACGCCTTTCACTTTGGCCTGGCCGCCGAGCTTGCCTTCGGTGCCGTTTCGCCTTTGACATCCACGGTGATTTTGCGGGTAAGGTCTCCTTTGGCCACGGCGGTGGTGACACCGGCGATGTTGCGCACCTGCGCGGTAAGATTGCTGGCCATCAGGTTGACGTTGTCGGTCAAATCCTTCCAGGTGCCGGCTACGCCCTTCACCCGCGCCTGACCGCCGAGCTTGCCTTCGGTGCCGACTTCGCGGGCCACGCGGGTGACTTCGGAGGCGAACGAGTTCAACTGGTCCACCATGGTATTGATGGTGTCCTTCAATTCGAGGATTTCCCCTTTCACGTCCACGGTGATTTTGCGGTTCAGATCGCCTTTGGCCACGGCCGTGGTCCGCGGCGTCTCCGGCACCTGGAAGGACTTGACCGACAACGTCAACCTGATGGCCATCAACCTGACCAGCCAGGTCCGCAACATCGCCACGGTCACGACCGCGGTCGCCAACGGCGATCTCTCCAAGAAAATCACGGTGGATGTCAAAGGCGAAATCCTCGACGGTCAGGTCCTTCCAGGTGCCGGCGACGCCTTTCACTTTGGCCTGGCCGCCGAGCTTGCCTTCGGTGCCGACCTCACTGGCCACGCGGGTGACTTCGGAAGCAAAGGAGCTGAGCTGGTCCACCATGGTGTTGATGGTGTTCTTGAGTTCCAGGATTTCGCCTTTGACATCCACGGTGATTTTGCGGGTAAGGTCTCCTTTGGCCACGGCGGTGGTGACACCGGCGATGTTGCGCACCTGCGCGGTGAGGTTGCTGGCCATGGAGTTGACGCTGTCGGTCAGGTCCTTCCAGGTGCCGCCAACGCCTTTGACCTTGGCCTGGCCGCCGAGCTTGCCTTCGGTGCCGACTTCGCGGGCCACTCGGGTGACTTCGGAGGCGAACGAGTTCAACTGGTCCACCATGGTGTTGATGGTGTCTTTCAGTTCGAGGATTTCGCCTTTGACATCCACGGTGATTTTGCGGTTCAGGTCGCCTTTGGCCACCGCCGTGGTCACGTCGGCGATATTGCGCACCTGCGCGGTGAGATTCCTGGCCATGGAGTTGACGCTGTCGGTCAGGTCCTCCCAGGTGCCGGCGACGCCTTTCACCCTGGCCTGGCCGCCGAGTTTGCCTTCGGTGCCCACTTCGCGGGCCACGCGGGTGACTTCCGAGGCGAATGAACTGAGCTGGTCCTCCATGGTGTTGATGGTGTTTTTGAGTTCGAGGATTTCCCCCTTGACGTCCACCGTGATCTTGCGGGTGAGATCGCCTCTGGCGACGGCGGTGGTCACGGTGGCGATGTTACGGACCTGTGCCGTGAGGTTGCTGGCCATGGAGTTGACGCTGTCGGTCAGGTCCTTCCAGGTGCCGGCGACGCCCTTGACTTTGGCCTGGCCGCCGAGCTTGCCTTCGGTGCCGACTTCGCGGGCCACTCGGGTGACTTCCGAGGCGAATGAACTGAGCTGGTCCACCATGGTGTTGATGGTGTTTTTGAGTTCGAGGATTTCCCCCTTGACGTCCACCGTGATCTTGCGGGTGAGATCGCCTCTGGCGACGGCGGTGGTCACGGTGGCGATGTTACGGACCTGTGCCGTGAGGTTGCTGGCCATGGAGTTGACGCTGTCGGTCAGGTCCTTCCAGGTGCCGGCGACGCCCTTGACTTTGGCCTGGCCGCCGAGCTTGCCTTCGGTGCCGACTTCGCTGGCCACGCGGGTGACTTCGGAGGCAAAGGAACTGAGCTGGTCCACCATGGTGTTGATGGTGTTTTTGAGTTCGAGGATTTCGCCTTTGACATCCACCGTGATTTTCTTGGAGAGATCGCCGTTGGCGACCGCGGTCGTGACCGTGGCGATGTTGCGGACCTGGCTGGTCAGGTTGATGGCCATCAGGTTGACGTTGTCGGTCAAGTCCTTCCAGGTGCCGGAGACGCCGCGGACCACGGCCTGGCCGCCGAGTTTGCCGTCGGTGCCGACTTCGCGGGCCACGCGGGTCACTTCCGAAGCAAAGGAACGGAGTTGATCCACCATGGTGTTGATGGTGTCCTTGAGTTGCAGAATTTCACCGCGAACGTCCACGGTGATTTTCTTGGAGAGATCGCCATTGGCCACCGCGATGGTGACGTCGGCGATGTTGCGGACCTGCGCGGTCAGGTTTGCGGCCATGGAGTTGACGCTGTCGGTCAGGTCCTTCCAGGTGCCGGAAACGCCGGTCACTTTGGCCTGGCCGCCCAGCTTGCCGTCGGTGCCCACTTCCCGGGCCACGCGAGTGACTTCCGAGGCGAAGGAGGCGAGCTGCCCGACCATGCCGTTGACCACCTTGGCGGTGCGAAGGAATTCGCCTTTGAGCGGACGGCCTTCGATTTCCAACGGCATGGTTTGCGTGAGATCGCCCTGAGCCACGGCGCCGATGATGCGGGAGGTCTCGGTGGTGGGCTGAACCAGATCGGTGATGAGATGGTTGATGGCCTCCAGTTTTTCCCCCCAGGAACCAATGGAATTGCCGACGTTGATCCGCTGAGACATCTTTCCTTCCTTGCCGACGACCTGGGCGACACGGGTGAATTCATGGGTCAACCGCACCTCGTTTTCAATGATCTCGTTGAGCAGGTCTGCGATCTTGCCGGGAATACCGGTGAGGTTGGAGGGCATTCGGACGGAAAAGTCGCCTTTGCGAAAGGAGGTAAGAAATCTCAGCAGCAGTTCCGGGTCCACTGTCGGCGCAGTCGTGGTCGCAGTCTGACGCAAACGTCCCGGTATTCGTCGCGAACGAGGCCTGGATATCCCGGAGTGGCGGGGTGATTGGAGAGGTTTGGCTGTTTTCATCGTTCTGATCCTTGTTCGTCCTGGAAGGCATTAGCCGCCGCCGTATGTTTTAGCGGATGCCGCCGTCTGGAAGTGACTGAAGCCGGCCCGTATCCGTTTGTGAATAGCCGCTTGCACGAACTTTATTTTTCCGACGGAATTCCTGATCAATTTCAACTTTGGTTCCTCCGATTACAGGGAATGAATTTTTCTGGAACGAATCCAAATTGATTCAAGCGATTTCTTTCGTGAAGATGTGTCCAGGATGTATGCCGAATTTATTCAAAAACTGGGTCGCGGCGAGGGTTGACCAGGCTGCCGATCCTGAAAAGCCATTTACAACTTTGTTGGGAACATTGCAAGGTTCGTTCTGAGGAATTTTTCTGTGGGAAGCTCCGACTAAAAGTGACGTTGGACGGCCCGGAGAGTGGTCCGGCAAACGGTTCTTTCGAGTAATCTGAGAATGACCTGTTCAGAGAACGCTCCGACCGCAAATCCTCTCTGCGCCCTTCGCGCCTCCGCGGTGAAAAATGAAACCGCCGAGCCGCGAAGGGCGCGCAGTAACCGCTCTTTAGCCAAGGACGATCGGAAGTCAAACGTCTCCCGTTTGGTTTGTTGCGCCCGTCTGGGAGGAGGGACGGCGGGTCGCAGACGGGTGCGGCGAGCGCATCTTTGGCATAGGGAGAAACGAGGATCGCCCGCAAATCCGCTGCGCGACCGCAGTTGCTTCCTGTTCCATCGGCGCCGAGGATAACCGATGGCCAGGCACTGATAGAGATATAAAGGATCAACCGTTCCTGCTACACGACCCACAGACAGGCGAGGGCCAGATACCGCCGAAATTTATTCAGCGTAATTTTGAAGTCGGTATCGTGTTCCACGTCACTGATCGTCCGGTTGTCGGCGCCGCCGGGCGCATGGGGCGGAACCGGCAGCGGACGCATTTCCGGGCCAACGCTCGAATGACCCGGGCTCGATGATCGGGTTTATCGTCCACGGAAGACAGTGGTTCAAACGGATTCAATTAAAAATGTCACCAGAATCCAGGCCGATTGGGTGTTTATCATAAATCCGGCCGTACGTTCAGCAGCAGCCAATAGCTGTTGATCAGTCTGGCCATTTCGACGAACTGATCAAGGTTGGCGGGCTTGGAGAGGTAGGAGTTGCAACCCAGTTCATACGCGCGGCTGATGTCGGCCAGGTGAAGCGAGTTCGACATCACCACGACCACCAGCCGTTTCAGCCGGGGTTGGTGCCGCAGCCATTCCAACACTTCAAATCCCGTCTTACGCGGCATTTTCAGGTCCAGCAGCATCAGTCCAGGAGGAGCGTCCGTCGCCGGTCCTCCAACACCGACTCCCCGTTGGCTCAGATAATCAATCACTTCCTGCCCGTCGCGGAAGACTTGAAGCGGGTTCTTCAGGCCGGCCTGCTGAAAGGCCCGCTTGAGCATGAGGACTTCGCTTGCTTCATCCTCCACCACGATGATGCTGTAGTCCCAAGGATTCATGTTGGCATGTCCACGAGGTTCCTGCCGGAAGTCAATGACACACAGCTTTTCACGTCGCGAGCTTCAAACTGCAGTTGACCCTGCCTCTAACACGACTTTCGTTTCCGAGTCAATATTTTCAAAGATCATGAATTACTTTCGGCCTGCCTTGCCGGCGCAATTGCAAGCATAGCGTTGCGGGCGTTCAGTGTCAGTGGGTGAAGACCTTAAAATTCAGGGAGCAGGGACCTACCAAGGGGGTGCGCGTCGCTCGCGCCTCGTCTGTCCCGGAATCACTCGCCGCAAACGTGGTCGTATTTATGGGTGCTAAGGCGCGGCTCGGGGCCGGGGAAAAAAGTCCGTCTTCTTCGTTTCCGCGGAAGGCCCCCAGATGCGGATATTATCCACTTTGCCGGTGTCGTCGAAGGAACCGAACCCGACGCAGCCGGGGCCAAAGGTTTTGTCGCTCGCAACCATGATCGGTTTGCTCAGATCGTCGAAATAGACTTTGATCGTGCCGGCGAAGGTGTTTCTTTCCAACCGCACTTTGTGCCACGCATTCAGGCCCCAGTTGACGCCGCGGGTGGTTTCTTTGGCGATCCTGGTGCGAGGCTGGTTCTTCACGATGAAAATGTTGTGGGCATGCTCATCGGCCGCCGTAGCGATGTGGGCGTAGTAAAAATTCGTCGGGTTCTGGAAGCCGAAGAAGAGACACATGTCGCGGTGGCCGTATTCTTTGCCGGTCTGGATGAGATCGGCTTCGAGGATGAAGTCGCCAAACACTCTGTCCGCAATCAACGCGATGTTGAACGGCGAACGGACGGCGGGCGTGTATTGGCTTTGTTGAACCAGTTCCAATGCGCCGCCTTTTTCCGTCGCCCATTTCCAGGCCGCGGGATCGGTCATGACGAACTGGGACAGCGCCGACTGGTCATCGAAGCTTTGTTCGTATAGAAGTTTGTAGCCCGCGGGCAAAGGGGTCTTGCTCTTCTCGTGGAAAACAAGCGCGCCGCCGGCAGAACCCGGTCTAACCCCGTCTTCGCGAGCCGGTCCGCGTGGCTTGTCGGCGCTGAAACAAACGGTCGTGAGAACCAACAGCGCGAATCCGGGTGCGAGAACGCGATTCATAAAAACAACAGGACGGCGTAGTGTCCGTCCCGGTCCGACAGGCTGACTAGACCTTTTCCGGCACGACGAACGGTTTCCGGTATTCGCGCGTCAGCAGTTTGTTTGCCTCGGCATTGCCGATGAACTGCTCCTGTTTCGGGTCCATTTTCAACACCGCGCCGAGGGTTGCTTTGGTCTTTGTCAGGTCCACGTCGTTGGCGGCGAGGTGTTCGGCCATGCGTCCGAATGTTTCCAGCGCTTCCTTGTCCGCCTTGATCTTCTCTCGGATCTCGTCCGGGCCGGACTGGTGGCCGAGGCGATAGGAGACGTTGCCGGTGTGGCAAAGCGCGCTGGAGAGGTGGCCTTCGAGAATGTCGGCGTTCAAGTCGGTGTGCTTGCGGCTGCGGACGGCGCCGATGAAATCCTCGTAATGGTTGTCGGCTCCGGACCATTTCCTGATTTCTTTGCCCTGTTTGTCGAGGGCAATCGCGCCGCTGTAATTGGGAACCAGCACGTAGCCTCCTTCACAGTGAACAATCACTGCCACGCTGCCGCCGCGGTCCTTTTGGCTCGAAGGATATTTGTCCATTTCCTTGGAGCCGGTTTTGTCGGGCAATCCGCGCACTTCGAAAATGAGCAGTGCCTTGTCGTAGTCATGGAAAACGAACTGTGTGTTGGGCGTTTCGCCGTCATCCACGTAGCCGAGCCGGCCGCCGACGCTGAAGACGCGGGGAGAAAGACCGTCCTCGCCGAGGAACCAGCGGGCGATGTCCATCTGGTGGATGCCCTGGTTGCCGAGGTCGCCGCAACCGGTGTCCCAGACCCAGTGCCAGTCATAGTGGAGCCGCTGGCGACGGAGGGGTGCCATCGGGGCGGGACCGCACCAGAGATCATAATCCCGTTTGTAACAGAGGCCTCGCGCGATTTTGATTTTGCCCAGGTTGCCCGCGCGGACCCATTCAATCGCTTCTTTGATGGCGAAGCTGGAACGGCTTTGCGTGCCGGTCTGCACGATCCTGCCGTACTTGCGGGCGGCTTCCACCATCTTGCGTCCCTCCCGGACGTTGTGGGAAACCGGCTTTTCCACGTAAACATCCTTGCCTGCCTGCACCGCCCAGATGGTGGCGAGTGAATGCCAGTGGTTCGGCGTGGCGATGGTGATGGCGTCAACCTCCTTGTTCTCGAGCAGTTTGCGGATGTCCCGGTAACCTTCGACCTTCTCATTGCGTTTGCTGAAAGACTCGACGCCCGCGTCGAGGATTTTGCTGTCCACATCACAAAGGGCGACGACACGAACGTTTTTGCCGGCCAGTCCGCGCATGCCGCTGATGTGGTCCTGGCCGCGCCCGCCGAATCCGACAATGGCGACGCGAATGGTTTCGTTGGCGCCGCGAACACTGGCCCAGGAATAAGCGGGCAAGCTGAAGGCGGCGGTGGAGAGAGCGGTGCGTTTCAGGAAGGTTCTGCGATTCATCGTTTTCATAATTATCAATGGATTTCGCCGGCGGTTGTTGTCGTCGCTTTCAATTGAACCACGAATGGACTCGTCGCGGCAAGGCGGCAACCGAGGTAGCGCAGACTTCCAAGTCTGCTGTGTCGTGGGTTTCCAAACCCGCCAACCGTGCGCCGTTGCCGGGCCCCGCCGATTTGGAAATCGGCGATACAGCAGGTTTGGAAACCTGCGCTACACCGGCGCGGCGTTTGGTATCGGGTGGGCAATTCATTCTTATTGTTTGGCGTATTCCGCGTAACGTTCCGCGACCTTCGCCTCTTTGTCATCGCCGCGATGGATATAGAAGCGGTAACGGAAAGTGACACTCTTTCCCGCGGGAACGGTGAAATTGCCCGCGCCGGCGGGTTTCTTCTCAAAATCGTGCAGGCCGAACGGATTGGCGCCGAACAAGCCGTAGTCGCGCACGTGCCACCAGGTCGGATGCCGCGGGTTCTGCGGATGATCGAAAATCGCGACGCCGACGGTCTTGCCGTTCACCGGCCCGTAATAATCCACCCAACTCGCGCGTTTGCCCCAGGTCTCGCCGTCGCGCACGCCCTCGCTGTTCACGATGTGGCCGGTCGGCTTGCCTTTGTTGAATTTGTTCGGCGCCAGCCGCATCGTTTCGTTGAGCCGCATCGACATCATGCCTTCCTTGGTGTCCCCGAACACCAGGTCGCCGTTCGACGCATGAACCGTGACTTCGAAATCGAACAGCCGCTCGTTCGGGCGATTGTAAATGCGGATCGTTCGGTCATCAGTGCAGACCACTTTGCCGTCTGGCGCGACGTATTTGTTCTTCGACTTGATCACGCCTTGGTCGCGCCCGGACTTGATTCCGGTGAATTCTTCATGGATGGTTTTGCCGGCCCTGGGTTCCTCGCTCCAGAAATCAACGCCGTTCATTTCACCGTGCTCGAACCAGAGCGAACGATGATGCTTGTGATCGTGCTCCTCGTTGTCGGCGTCTTTCATCGGCCAATCGCGTGTCATCAGCAGGCCGTCCGGACCGATCACCGGGTAGAGGAACGGCCGCGAGACATCCTTGAAATGATACTCGCTGAACAGCTCGCCGTTGATTTCGATGCGCAGCCGGTCGTCGAGTTGAGTGATGCTGACGCCATCCTTTGATGCGGCGGCTCGGGCCGGGATTGAAACGTCTGCCACAAAGGCGATCAGCAGGACAATGGATGATCTGGTCAGAATCTTCCGGGTCATTATGTCGAATGTTACCGACCGAATCAAAGCAGGGTCAATTCAAAATCCCGGGAGTCTGTTTCAGGCTGCCGGAACCGTTTATACTGAGCCGGAACGGCAATTGAAATCGGGAGTGGCACGGGCGTCCCGCCGGTGTGTTTCAGCGGGAGCCAGCCCTTGTGGCGGAACGGAAAACTCACGGGCGAGACGCCCGTGCCACTATTTC
>QHPW01000411.1:1853-7725 GCA_003219675.1 Verrucomicrobiota bacterium | reverse complement strand
TTAAAGCCATCTGCGCCCGCAACGCGGACAACGCGAAAGCCTTCGCCGGGAAGTGGGGCTACGAGTCGATCGAAACTGACTGGCGCAAGCTTATCGAGCGCGACGACATTGACCTCATCGACATTTGCACCCCGAACAACACGCACGCGGAAATTGCCATCGCCGCCGCGCAAGCCGGCAAGATGATTTTGTGCGAGAAGCCGCTCGCGCTCAACGCGCCGGAGGCGGAAAAGATGGTTGCTGCCGTCGAAAGCGCAAAAGTACCCAACATGGTTTGGTACAATTATCGCCGGTGTCCGGCCGTGGTCCTGGCGAAGCAACTCATCGACGAAGGCAAGCTCGGCCGCATCTTTCATTACCGCGCCAAGTTTTTGCAGGACTGGACGATCAATCCCGACCTCCCGCAGGGCGGCGCCGCGCTCTGGCGGCTCGACGTGAAGGCTGCCGGCTCGGGTGTCACCGGCGATTTACTCGCGCATTGCATCGACACCGCGATGTGGCTGAACGGCACGGTCGATGCCGTCAGCGCCATGACCGAGACGTTCATCAAAGAGCGCAAGCATCAGTTGACCGGCAAAGTCGAGAAGGTCGGCATCGACGACGCCTGCGCTTTCCTCGCCCGGTTCAGCAACGGAGCGCTCGCGACCTTCGAGTCCACCCGCTACGCACGCGGCCACAAGGCGCTCTACACTTTCGAGATCAACGGCGAGCACGCTTCGATTTTCTGGGACCTGCACGATCTCCATCGCCTGCAATATTTCGATCATCGCGACGAAGGCCGCGTGCGCGGCTGGCGCAGCATCCACGTCAGCGACGGTGACCAACCCTACATGAAGAACTGGTGGGTGCCGGGCTTGCAGATCGGTTACGAACACAGCTTCGTCCATCAGGTCGCCGACTTCCTGACGGGGCTCGCCGAGCGCAAGCCCGCCAGGCCCGACTTCAAGGACGGCCTCGCGACCGATTACGTGACCGACGCGGTGCTCAAGTCCGCCAGGACGGGCCAGTGGGAAAAGGTGAAGAAGGTGAAGTAAGGGCCAGCGGGTTTGCGGCGCGGAAACGACGCGCGTTGTTCCCTTTTCGGTCGAGGACAAACATGGGGGCGAGCAAAACAAAACGGATTTCTGCGCTGATGGCCGTCGCGGCGTTCGTGGCGGCGGCGCTGTTTTTGCTGAGTCGCGGTCCCCTAAATGAAGTGGGCGTCGTTCGGCCACTGGGAGACGGCTCGACGCTTGAACTTCGGCAGGTCCTTTTCACAAACGGCTTCCAGTACAACCATCGAACCGGAAACCGGCTGCTGCGGCTCCTCTCGCCAGTCACCCCCGCGTTCATCAGGAATCGCTTCTTCCCGCCGGGCGGAGGCGGCTTCGGTTTTGGCAGCGACGGAAACACAAACTTGATCGTAATCACCGTGAATCGCAGCAGCGCGCCAAACTGGTGGTCCTCGTTGGCCAGACTTCGCATCTTCGACGATCGGGGAAATGTTTACGATGCGCGCTGGGGTGCACACACGCTCGGTCTTCCCGGCGAAGTGGTGCATGGCTGGCAGATTCGCGCCTTCCCACGCCGAAGCGAAACTCTCGGTCTGCGGTTTCTTGCCCAAACGCCGGTCGGCAGTTGGACCAATGCGGGTGAATTCACCATACGCAACCCCGCCTATGCGGACTATCCACACTGGACTCCCCAACCGTGGCCTTCCACCAGCAGCGACGGCGGCCTGGCCGTCACGCTCAGTGAATTCCAAAGCGGCGGCCGGATGTTGAGCAAAACAGGGGAGGGCGATGAGCAAACCGCGGCCCGCAAAACCCGCTTGGTTTTTACCTTTGCAGAAGATGGCCGGCCGGTGAACCACTGGCGGGTGCAGAAACTCACCCTTTCCGATGCCACCGGGAACCGCTGGTTTCCCTATCTGGACTTTGTGAACCAGAATTTCGATTGGGTCACCAATGGAACAGTCGAGTTCTTCGGCGCGCTCTGGCCGGGAGAACAGGCGTGGAAGCTGGATGTTGAATGCATTCGCACCGGAGGTTTCAGCGCGGATGAACTTTGGGAAACGCCCCCGATTCAACTGCCGGCCTTCGGCCAACTGACCGACTTGACGAACCACTGGCAGCACGATGGCGTCACGGCTCAGTTGGTTGCGCTCGCCAGCCCGAACACCGACCACCCCGGCCAGTTCAAGTGGATCGCCAAGTGGTGGGGCGAGGATAAAAACAAGGTGTATTCTCTGGCGCTGAAGCTCAGTCCCGAACTGAATGGCCGGCGACTGACCGTGGTGCGCGCGGTTGACCAGGGCGGCCGTGAGGTGGAAATCGTGCAGCATGGAAGCCAGGACAATGCCGAGCAGGCCGTGTTTTTGAAACCGCCGCCCGAGTCGCGCGAGTTGAAGCTCAGTTTTGCGCTGCAACGCAGCCGCTTTGTCCGGTTCCTGGCGCGGCCCGGATTTGTGGAGCCCAACATGACCAACACGCCCGTCGGGAAATAAGGTCTCGATTCGGCGGTTTTCCGTCCCGCTACAATTCTGGCGCGCAATTCCAGTTTCCATGACTGTGCGAATGCTTAAGCTCTTTCCGCGATGAACAACGCTTCCGAGGTTCTCCGGTTCGCGCCGTGGTTGGGTGGATTGCTCGCGCTGGTCTGCCTGTTGTTTGCGCTCCGTTCAGGGAAACGAAAGCGGTTGGTCGACAACCTTCCCACTTCGAAAACCACCGGCGTGTTCATCGGGCTGGTGGAACTCAAAGGAACGGCTGAGTCGCAGCAGCCGTTGACCAGCTATCTCGCCAGCCAATCATGCGTGCATTACCAATGGCACGTCGAGGAACATTGGTCGCGGACGGTAACGGAGAATTACACCGACAGCCAGGG
This sequence comes from Verrucomicrobiota bacterium, assembly GCA_003219675.1. Taxonomy (GTDB): domain Bacteria; phylum Verrucomicrobiota; class Verrucomicrobiia; order Limisphaerales; family AV2; genus AV2. Next base: position 4,860 of record QHPW01000411.1, on the reverse strand, counting down.
CAAGACCCAGACGCGCACGCGCCACGAGAGCGGTTGGAAAACCGTCGCCGATGGCAGTGAAATGATTCCGTTTTATGTTCAGGACGATTTCGGCGTGATTCTGTTGCGGCCCGAAGGCGCGAAAACTGAACCGATCACGATTTTTGACGAAACCTGCGGCACTTCCGATCCGCTGTATTACGGCAAAGGGCCGGCGGAGGCCGTGTCGAACTCGGATTACCGCCGGCGCTTCACGGAAAGCGCAGTCCCGCTTCATGCGCAACTGTACGTCATGGGCCAGGCGCGAGAGCGTGAAGATGTGGTTGCGCCGGAAATCGCTTACGACAAAAGCGCGCCGATGTTTTTAATTTCCACGCGCACCGAGCAGCAAATCAGTTCCGGGTTTCGCTGGGGCTTTTGGGGACCGGGGTTCCTCGGCCTGGCGCTGTGCGTCACCGGATTTGTTGTGCGTGACGTCGCGTCAAACGTCGAGCCGGCCGGCGATCTTCCGGCTTATCTGCTCGTCGCGCTGGCTTATCTCGCCGTCACCGGGCTCGGCTGGGGCTGGATGGTCTATAACAGTCTGATTGACCTGCGCCAGCGCGTGCGCCAGGGCTGGTCGCAGGTGGACGTGCAGCTCAAGCGGCGGCATGATCTGATCCCGAACCTGGTCGAGACGGTGAAAGGTCTGCGCGATTACGAGCAAAACCTGCAAACCGAACTGGCCGGACTGCGGAGCCAGATGGAAGCAACACCACCGGGGGTGGAAGGGCCGGACCACCGCGCCTGTGGAACCATTCTCGTGGCGGTTCAAGAGCGGTATCCGGAGCTGAAAGCGAACCAATCCTTTTTGAACCTTCAGAAGAACCTCGTGGACACCGAGCAACGGATTGCTTTGGCGCGCGGTTATTTCAACGAGATCGCCATGTTCTACAACACCCGACTGGAAGTGGTGCCCGATCGGTTCATCGGCGCGCTCGGCGGATTGAAGTCGCAGTCCCTGATGGAGGCGAATGATTTCGAGCGCGCGCCGGTACAGGTGAAGCTGGCGAGCTGACGTCTGCGACTGTCATAAGAGACAGCCACTCTGTTGTTGGCAGGGCGGGAATTTTTCCGCATTCTCTCAGCGATTTGAATTGGGCTACCCCACGCGGCCGCTGACCATGCTTCCCGCATTCCTCGCCACGGTTTTGTTTTCGCTTTCGGTTATTTTCGCCAGTCGCACGACGCGCATCCTCGGCGGAACGACAGCGAACCTTTACCGCTTGTGCGTTTCCACCGTCCTGCTGGCGATTTGGGCGCACGCGTTCGGCAAAGGGCTCGGTGGCGGCGCATTCTGGGTATTTTTTCTAAGCGGGTGCATCGGGTTCGGTATCGGCGACTTCGCGCTCTATCAGGCCATTCCGCGGCTTGGCCCGCGTTTGACAATTTTGATGGTTCACTGCCTGGCCGCGCCGTTCGCGGCGTTGACCGAGTGGCTCTGGCTGGGCACTGCGCTGACACTGGCCCAAATCATCTCCAGCCTGGTCATCCTGAGCGGCGTCGCCATCGCGCTTGCGCCGCGTGAACATCTGCACCTGGCGCCGAAAGCTTTGGCGCAAGGGACTGCGCTTGGAGTCATTGCCGCATTGGGCCAGGGCATGGGAGCCGTGGTCAGTCGCAAGGCTTACGCAATCGCCGCCCATTCAGGTCAAGGCATCGACGGACTCTCCGCAGCCTATCAACGAATTCTGGGCGGACTGGTTTTTGCGGCGTTGCCGTGCTTGTGGATTATGATGAAAAACCGGCGGACCAGCAATAAGTCCGGGGAAGCGGCTGGCGCTGTCATGGAAAACAAGCGGCGAACCATCCCGCTGTGGGTTTTGCTCAACAGTCTTGCCGGCCCGACCCTCGGCCGATTGTAGTCATTCCTTTTGCTTATTGGTTTGAAGGAGACCGGCCTGGCCCCTATTCGCTGTTGGGCGGGATCATCGCCGTGGCGGGCGCGATTGCGCTGGCCATGTCACGCTAGAACAGACTGTTCACCGCGATGCCGAGCACGCTGAGCGGTCCCTGGTCTTCCAATCCTTCGGTGGCTTTGTCCAGTTTTTGCAGTGAAAGCTTCACGTTTTTGTAAAAGCTGTCGTCGTTGACGAATTTTCCGACTGAGCCCTGGCCCTGATTGATCTTCTGGAAGATTTCCTTGAGATTGGTCATGGCCGTGGCGGCTTCCTTGTAAAGCGCCTCATCCTTGACGAGTTTGCCGATCGTGCCTTTGCCTTCGTTGATTTCAGAAACCACAATTTTTGCCTGGCTGACGGCGGCTTTGATGTCGGAGGTGGTGTCGTTCAGATTGGTGACGGCCGCCAGCGCCGAGTGGTAGAGCGTGTCCTCGCTGATCAGTTTGCCCACCGTGCCTTTGCCTTCGGCAATCTGGGTGGAGATGGTTTTCATATTGCTGAAGATGGCGGTGAGCCGCGGGCTGTTTTCCTTGAGAAAATCGGTAAACGGACCGAGCAGGTTTTGAATGCTGTCGCCGGAAAGGCTTTTGGTGAGGTTTTCCACGCCCGAGGCCACGCCTTCGAGTTTGACCATCAGCGCGTTGAGGTCCGGCTGCTCCTCTGTTTCGATCAGCGTGTCGTCCTCCACCTTTCTTCCGGCAGGCGAGCCGAAGCCGATGGAGACGAAGTTCTGCCCCATCAACCCGGCGAATTTGACCATGGCTTTGCTGTCGGTCTTCACGTTGGCTTTGCGTTGGTCCAATTTCATCGTGACGTCCACCTTGTTTTCGGTCAGCTCGATCTTTTCGACGCGTCCAATTTGCACGCCGGCCATTTTGACCGGATCGCCTTCCTTGAGTTCCTGCACGGTGTTGAACCGGGCGTGAATGCGGAGGCCGGGTTTGAAGAAATCGAAGCTGCCGAGCATTTCCATGATCAGAAACGCGGCGATCAATGCAAGGGCGAAAAAGATTCCCAACCGGGTTTCGAGGGTGTTTTTCATACCGATGTCCTTTCTTTATTGTGGTTAAAGTCTGCTGTGAGAAACT
>QHPW01000411.1:0-1637 GCA_003219675.1 Verrucomicrobiota bacterium | reverse complement strand
CAACGCGCTTTTTCATGCCGCCGGAAAGTTCGCTGGGCATTTTGTCTTCGGTACCTTTCAGGCCCACGACTTCGAGGCTTTCGGCGACGATTTTTGCGATTTCTTCCGGCGCTTTCAGGCGGTGTTCGGTTAGGTACAGGCCGACGTTTTCGCCGACGGTGAGCGAGTTCAGCAGCGCGCCGGATTGAAAAACCATCGCCATCCGATATTTGTCCATGACGCCGGGCGATTGAATGGATTCGCCTTCGATCAGGATTTCTCCCTCGTCCGGCGTTTCGAGGCCGATGATGTGTTTGAGCAAAACGCTTTTACCGCTGCCGCTCGGCCCCATCACAACAAAAATTTCCCCGCGATCCACCTCGAAGCTGAGTCCTTTGAGCACCGGTTGGCCGTCGAAACTGCGGCGCAATCCGCGCACGGCGACGCGGACGCCTTGTGGAGTGGAGACCGGGGCGCTCATTTATCGAAGTACATCAGGAAACGGGTGACAAAGTAGTCGAGGATCAAAATCAGCACGATGGAGTTGACCACGGCTTTGGTCACGGAACGACCGATGCCGCGCGGGCCGCCAATGGTCTCGAGGCCCTGGTGACAGGAAACGACGCCGCCGAGGTCCACGAGATCCCTGAGGTTGCTGAAGTAAGCCTGGAAACTGATACCGATTTGATTGTTGTAGACCGCCACCATGGCTCCCCCCATCCACCCGACCATGATGGAAAAGATCACCAGGATCGGCAGGGCGCAACTGATCGCCACCAGTCTGGGCAACACCAGATAATGCACCGGATTGATGTTCATGGTGCGCAGCGCATCAATTTCCTGGTAAACCCGCATCGAACCGATCTCCGCGGCCATGGCCGAACCGATGCGTCCCGCGATAAGGATGGACATCATCACGGGCGCCAGCTCCTTGCAGATCGCGTTGCCCACAATGCCGCCGATGTAGCCGGAAAGACCCCGTTGCGCGAGCAGCGGCCCGGTTTGCAGCGCGATCACGCCTCCGATGAACAGCGAAAGAATGCAGGCCATCAGCAGGCTGGCGTTGCCGATCTCGAACAACTGGTCGTACACCTTTTGCCGATGGCGCAAGACCAACGGCAACGCCTGCACGGTGCGCCAGAGAAGAACCAGCATCTCGCCAATGTTCTGAAACATAACTAAGATTCGGGCCGGGCCGCCGGCGGTTTCCGGGTCCTGACCACCGGAATGGAAAGCATTCGCAGCCGTTGGCCCTCAGGGCCGGATTGATACTGAAAAAGCCCGAACAGGAGCGAGCACTTTCTGGTCTGCGACGTCACTTCGCGCCGATACAGATTCCAGAGAAACGACTGGCTGCTGGCGCCGGTCTTCGCGTTCTTTTCCGAACGCCAGAGGGACCACAGCGGCGAGTAATTCCGTTCCACGCTTTTGTTGTTCGGCAACAACGGCTCCAGCGGAGCGATCAATTGCAGTCGTTCGCGGCCGTCATGATCGCGTCTGGCGGTGAACAGCGGCCAAAGGTCCGTCCGCTGGAAGGCGGTGCCGGTGGCCTCGTTTTTTTCAATCAAATCCGAGTAAAGAAAAAACAGAACCCGCGTCCGCTCGCGGTCCAGCGGCGGCGCATGAGCGCGATTGTATTTGTAGAGCGGCCAGAGAAA
>QHPW01000002.1:17981-22548 GCA_003219675.1 Verrucomicrobiota bacterium | reverse complement strand
CACGAAAAGAACCGCGGGCTGCCCGATGTCTGCCGGAAGATCCAGCGCGCGAACGAGGTCTTCCATGAACTCGGCATTCAAACCACGGCCAGTGTAACGGCCAGCAAATTGATCGACGATTACGCCCTGCTGCCGGCATTTTTAACCGAGCTGGGTTTCAAGAGTTGCACCTTCAGTTATCCGCTGACCTTGCTGGCCTCCAGTTACTTGAGCTTCAGTGATTCAAACCTGGTCAATTACCGGACCGATGAGTTGATTCAGGTTTTTGAGAGCATCAAGCGAATGAAGAAGCAGAGCGGCTATCCGGTCGTCAACCCGACCGAGTCTCTCTCCGAGATGCAACGGCATCTGCGCAAGGAACCGGAGAAATTCGGCTGCCTGGGCGGTCACAAGTATTTTTACCTGGACTGGAACCTGAACCTGTATCGCTGCCATTTTTGGGAGACGCCGATGTGCAACGTGTACGAGTGGGATCCATCTAAACTGATTCGCGACGGTTGCACGCGCTGCATGATCGACTGCTACCGCGATCCGAGCGTGCTCCAATTCGTCGCCGTCAGCGCCAGCGACGCCTGGAACAATTTGAAGAAAGGACGCTTGCGCGCCGCCGCCAGGAACCTCTGCGACCGTCGCAACCTGACCTCGTTGAAAGCGGTCTGGGAAGACCGCAAATGGATTGGGAAAGTGTAAACCCGTGACGCACGACAGTTCGATGTATTGATCGACACACCGACCTTTCGATTCATGCTGATTTCTGATTGACCTCTGTGGGCATTTTATGTCGAGATAGCAGGCCCTGATCGGGCATTTTGCACATGGCACGAGTTTCACGCAAAAGCAGACCCGCTCCGCGGTCGAGCACCACCACCAAGTACGACGCCAATAACATCGTACTGGAAAAGACCTACGGTGCGTTCGCAGACCTCCGCCGCGAACTCGCGGATTCCAAGGCCGCCGTCGCCGAGCGCACCGGCCGGTTGCTGAGCTTCGCCAACTGCACGGACCCGCAGCGCGCCTGGCTGTTGTTGGAGGATTGCTGTTCCTGCGGGCCAATCGCCCGCTGCCCACCGAGTTGGTGCCGCACGCCAATCTCGAACGGTTTGCCGAGATCGAGCAGAGCGAGCAGGAACAGAATTTTGTGCAGCAGTTGGAACACTGGCTGTTGCCTCCCGCGCCATCGCACCTGGACGCGCCGCGCGCGGGGCTGCGGGTTCAGTGCGAAGTCCGTCCCCTGGAGAACCAACCCGGCTTGCAGGGGCTGGGCGTTCAGTTTGTGCTGTCGCGTCCGCGCACGGGCGAGAAGACAAGGTCACTTGGCGAAGTTATCGAATTGACCACGCGCACCGCGCACGAACAAGAGCTCTTTCCGCCGGAAGACTGGCAATTCATCCAATGGTTGGTTGAAATCTACGGCGGACGAAAAGTGAATGGCGAGCCGCTGTTTTTGACCGGCAGCGAACTGCTGCAATGGCTGGCGCGCTGGGGCCACCACGCGCGCCTGGAACTGAACAGCAGCGGCGCAACCCTGGCGTTTCATGGACAACTCGCGGAACTGACGCCCCATCTCGAAACCGCCGGTTCAGAACTCGTGTTCACTCACCGTCTCAAGCTGCCCGACGGCGAATGTCATCCGCTCGATCAGGCGCAATTCTTTGCCGGACCGCCTTCCTTGGCGCTTTTCGGCCACACGTTTTACCTCTTGCGCGATCCGCCGCCTCACGACTTGCTGATTCACTGGGCGCATCGGCCTTCCCTGCCGGCCAGAAAATTAAGCCACCGCCTGTTGACGCACCTGCGCAAGAACGGATCCAACTGGGAACAGCTTTGCGTGGCGCATGCCGCGGTTCCGCAGTTCGTTTTTGAATTGACCGATGGACGGGCAATGCTAAAAGACCGACTGAGAAACCCGAAATCCTCGACGATCCACGGCTCGATCCCGCCACGCAATGGCTTCGGCGTCTGGACTGGTTCACGCCGGAGCCTGGACTTTGGGTCGGTGATGCGAACCAGAACTTTTTGAACGCGCTGGCTGTTGCCTGGCCGGAACGGCCCGACGCCGAATATCTGGGCAATGCCGCGTTTCAACGGTTGTTCCTTTCGCCGCGACAACTGCGTCCCAAACTGATGGTTCATGGCAGCGGTATTGACTGGCTTTCGGTCTCCGCCGAATGGGAGGAGGAAGGAATGAAACTGACGCCCGCGGATTTGCAGCGCTTGCAGACGGCGACGGGACGATTTGTGAAGCTGCCAGACAGCGGTTGGATTCAGTTGGATACCAATGCGGTTCAGACGGCGCACGAGACCATGGCCGACCTCGGCATTGACGGCCTGAGCAACGCGCCGCAAAAGGTCGCCCTGCTCCATGCCGCGCAGCTCGACGATGCTTCTTTGCAGCGTTTCGGCGACCCACAGGCCGGAGTGCTGCGCCGGCGAATCGCGGAGTTCGACGGCGTCGAATCCACACCCTTGCCCGATTCAGTCAAAGCCGAGTTGCGCCCGTATCAAAAGGCGGGTTTCGACTTTCTCTGCCATCTCACGCACTTGAAGCTCGGCGGGGTTCTGGCCGACGACATGGGCCTCGGCAAAACCTTGCAAACACTGGCCTGGCTGGCGTGGTTGCGCGAGCAGAACATCAGGAAACCGCGTCCGGCGCTGGTGATCTGTCCGGCTTCTGTGCTGCACAACTGGCGACGTGAAGGGAACCGGTTCACACCGCAGCTTAAAGTCCTGGTACTGTAAAGCGGAGCGGCCCGGCACAACCTGCGCAAACAGATTCCGCAGCATGATCTGATCGTCACCAACTACGCGCTGTTGCGCCGCGACCTGGAGGCGCTCCAAAAGTTTGAATTCCGCGCCATCATCCTCGACGAAGCGCAATTCATCAAGAATCCATCTGCCCAGGTGACTCTCTCGGTCAAGCAACTTCGCGCGGATCAGCGCCTCGCGCTGACTGGCACGCCGCTCGAAAACCGGCTGCTCGATCTCTGGAGCATCGTGGATTTCATTCAGCCGGGTTATCTCGGTTCGCAAAACCACTTCAATGAGACCTACGAACCTCGCGGTGGTGAAGACGCCGCCTGGGCTCAAAAAATCGCCCGCCGGCGGCTGGCCGCCAAACTTCGTCCGCTCATGCTGCGGCGGCTTAAACGCCAGGTGGCGCAGGATCTGCCCGACCGCATCGAGGAACGCCGCGACTGCGAGCTCGGCGACGAGCAACGGAAGCTCTACCTCGCCGAACTGCGCCGCAGCCGAGAGAAAGTCATGCAGACCGTCGCCGAAAAGGGTGTCGCCAAAAGCAAAATCCACGTGCTCGCGGCGCTCACCCGTTTGCGTCAGGTTTGCTGCCACCCGGACCTTGTTGGTAACGATTCCCTGTCGGGCAAGACCGAAACATTGTTCGAACTGCTGGAGCCGTTGCTGGCCGAAGGACAAAAGGTCCTTGTCTTCAGTCAATTCGTTCAGATGTTGCAAATCCTGGAGAAGGAATGCCGCTTGCGCCAGATCCCGACGCACATTCTGACCGGTGAGACCAAGGACCGGCAGGAAGTCGTGAATGCGTTCCAGACCGATTCGAACGCCGCGGTGTTCCTGCTCAGTCTTCGCGCGGCTGGCACGGGATTGAATCTGACCACCGCGAGTTACGTGGTGCTTTATGATCCCTGGTGGAACCCGGCCGTCGAAGCGCAGGCGATTGATCGCTCGCATCGCATCGGCCAGACCCGCACCGTCAACGCATACCGGCTCATCGCTCCGGGGACGGTCGAAGAAAAAATCTGGGAACTGCAGCAGCGCAAAGCCCAGACGATCAGCGACGTGCTCGGCGAGGAAGGTTTTGCCCGCAATCTGTCGAAAGACGACCTGGAATATCTGTTCTCGGTGGATTGATCGGGCGCGTGCGCGGAGCGGGACGGTTGAGATCGCTAAAAGCTCTTATGAAGTCAAAAAACTGGTTCCCGATGCTTTTGATCGGCGTCGGCCTTTTGTTCATCAATGGCTGCATCGTTGTGCGGGAGCACCCGCGCGAGGCCGTCATCACGGAAGCACCGCCCCCGCCACAGGTGGAAGTCGTTCCGGCCGCGCCCGGTCCTGATCACGTCTGGATCGAAGGTTACTGGGTCTGGCGGGGCCGCTGGGCCTGGGAGCCGGGCCGCTGGGCCCTCCGTCCGCGAATCGGCTCGGTCTGGGTCAGAGGTCATTGGATGCATCGGCGCCACGGCTGGGCGTGGGTGCCGGGACGCTGGCGGTAAGTGGTCTATTTCATAAATACGCACACGTTCGCGGCAATGGATTTTGGGCGGAGGCCAGGCGCGAGCGACGAGCATATCCCGCAGCGGATCTGTAAGGAGCGAGCAACGACGCCTCCGGCCAAAAGACATGCCGCCCTGTGGGTTGCGCCCAATTTGGCCCGTGGCTTCGTTGCTCGGTCGGTCGAGTATCGCTGCGGATACACTCCCTCCCTCGCGCCTCGCCACGGGCCAAATTGGGCGCAACGAACGTATGCGTATTTATGAAATAGACCACTAAGATGGCTGTCCGACGTGGATTCGAACCACGACTAAAGGCTCCA
>QHPW01000002.1:0-17918 GCA_003219675.1 Verrucomicrobiota bacterium | reverse complement strand
CAGATGCAACCAGTCACCCGTAGTAATCTCGTTCATGAGCACCCCCATCCTGCCCTCTCCGCTCGTGGGAAGGCAGGGGAACGGTGCGGGGCGTTTTTGCGCAAGACTCTCTTTTTCAACGGCTTGAAGCAGCGCACCTGTGGCTGCCGACGGCAAGTCTTTTGCTTTGTAACAGTCGTGTCAACTCTAAGAGAGATAAGCAACATGAACAAGATATTGGTTATCGACAGCGACGAGAATTTCAGGGCGACTCTGGTGGAGACGCTGGCGCAGCAAGGCTTCGAGGTTCTGCAAGCAGCTGCGGGCGCGCAGGGCGTTCAGATGGCACGCACCGAAGCGCCTGAGCTGATCCTTTGCGATGTTGAATTGCAAGGTGTGGGAGGCAACCTGGTTCTGTATGCCGTGCGCCGCGATCCGATGATCGGCGCGATCCCATTCGTTCTGATGTCGGGTTTCGCATTCATGGAAACTGCGCCCCAGGGTGGCCTCAAGGGGGCGGATGGCTTCCTGGCGAAGCCTTTCTCACCCACGAAGCTGGCTGCGACTATCGGCGAGTGCCTGGGAAGAGAGCGAAAACCAGTCGATCAGGCGGGGAATGATTCGAGCGCAGCTCGCGCCGAGGGCAGGGGCGCTTCACTCGGCGGCCTGCTACACCCCCTCAAACAGATTCTGGAGGCAACCGGCCTCATCACCACGGCATGTTCACGGCTGGACTTGAAGGAGATCGTCGGCCTGGCCAGTCAAGCGCACCAGGCCGCTTCGCACGTGTACCAGAGGATTGAGACCTGGTTGCCTGCCCCAGAGACCGGAAGTTAGAGACATTCATATTATTTCAGGTTCTGGAGAGATTCAGGACCATTGCCTGGAAATCGCTTTGCCTTCCGCGGCTCAGAGCGGAACGACAGCCGTCCAGCATGCCCCGCCGAATCCGGCTCGAAATTTCTCCCGCAACTCCTCGCCCGCATTCCGGCCTTTCACCAGGGCAAAAGTCGTCGAGCCGCTGCCGGACATCAGCGCGGCGACCGCCCCGTTGGCTTTCAGGAATTCCTGAAACAACGCCAGGAGCGGATATTTGTTCAGGGCCGGGGCCTCCAGCGAATTGTAAAACTCTTTCCCGGCGGCCTCCAGATCGGCGGTCTGCAAAATCGCGACCAGTTTTTGCGCGCGGCCGGGCCGCCCGTTCAGCGCGCCGGGGTGTTTCGCCAGTTCCTGGTAAGCCCAGGCCGTGGGAATTCCGAACCCCGGATAAACCAGAAAAACGCAAACGCCCTGCAGCGCCGGAAAAAATCCGAGCGGCACGATCTCCGCGCCGCGGCCGGTGGCCAGGGCCGGCCTGTCCTGGAGAAAAAACGGAACATCCGAACCCAGCCCGGCGGCAAGCTCGCCGAGTTGGACGGCAGTCAACGGCTGGCCGAAAAGCTGGTTCAAACCGAGCAGCGTGTTGGCCGCATTTCCACTGCCGCCACCCAGCCCCGCGGCCAACGGGATCCGTTTCTGCAAATGAACGCTCACGCCCCCGCCAATGCGCGCCGCTTCGATAAACGCGGTGGCCGCGCGACGGACCAGGTTCGTCGAGTCCACCGGCAATGAGGATTCACTGCAGGTCAGTTGGATGCCGTGGCCGCCGCGCTTGAACTGGAGCTCGTCGCACAATCCCACCGGTTGTATCACGGTTTCCAACTCGTGAAAACCGTCGGCGCGTTTGCCCAGAATGTTGAGCAACAAATTGATCTTGCAGGGCGATTGTCTGATCAGCGTCATCAATAAAAAAGGCGCCAACATCGAAATGTTGGCGCCGATGGAGTCGGACGACTCAGTTGTCGAAAATGCGGAAGCGGCTGCCCGGAAAGATCGGCGCAACGTCGCCCCCGCTGAAACCCAGCGCCGTGTCCGGACCGAACGTCGGATCCGCCAGCAGATGCGGCTTGTAGCTGTCCGGATAAACCGGATTCACCGTCAGGTAGTCGGTGAACACAGGGTCGTAGGGCGGGAACGGCGCGGTGACCATTTCATAAAACCCAACACCGGTCCGAACCAGACTCCTGTTAAATCCCCGGATGAATCCGGTGGTATAAGCCATGTCCGGACCGTCAAACAGGGCGGTCTGCTCCATCGACCGGCGAATTTCGCCGCCGCGCACCAATTCAGTGAAGTTGCGAAGGCCGCGTCCGAACTTTTGTTCGAAAGCAAAACCCTGATCCGTGCTGGCGCAGCCGCTTCCGAAAAGGACCAAAACCGCAGCGGTCGCCAAAAGGGCAATTGAGTTACGCATAGGTTGTTGTCTTGTTGCCGTTAGGTTAGCTCAGATCGTGAGCTTGTAAAGCGCGTTTTACCCCGGTTCAAGATCCGCCGTTCTCGGGTGAAGACCGCGCTTCATCGTCGGACAAGCCGGCCTCGGCCGCCCGCTTTTTCTCCTTCCGCTCCCAGTACCACGCGATTCCGACGCTGACTTCATAAAGCATTTGCAGCACTATGGCCATCACCACCTGGGTGAATATTTCCGGCGTCGTCAACAGGGCGCCCAGGATCAGGTTGATGACAACCATGTAACGGCGCATGGCTTTAAGTTTCTGGTAATCGAGGATGCCGATTTTCACGAGCGCCAGCAGCACGACCGGCAGCTCGAAGCCCAACCCCATCCCGAGCATGAATTTGGTGACAAAACTGAAATAGGTTTCGGCCCGCCACACCGGCACCTTCACGCCCATCCACAACGCGAACAACTCGGCGAACTTCAGCGCGCGGGCCAACACGAAGAAATAGCAGAAGCAGACACCGACCAGGAACAATCCGACGCCGACGCCAAAGGCCCGGAGGACGTATTTTTTCTCCTTGATCTTCAGAGCAGGCAACACGAACTGCGCCACAAAATAAATGATGAACGGTGCCGCCAGCAGAATACCGGCGAAGAACGCGAGGTGCAGCGACGACAGGAACGGCGCGGCCGGGTCGAAGTAAACCAGATCGGTGGCGCTGGCGAGCACTTCTTCCGGCGGCGGATTCAAGTCCACGCGCAGCGAGACCAGAATGTTCGTGCCGCTCTCGAAGGGTTCGATCTGGATGATCACGAGCCGGTTTGTTCCCAGATCGAGAGGGCCGATCCGGTTGGTGGGCGGCTCAAGGGTGGCTAAAGTATTCGTTCCTAAGCGAACCAATGCCTTTTGCGTGTGCCCCACCTGGATTAAAGCTGCGTGTTGCAACGGCCTTTTGAGGATCGACACGACCTGGTGGGTCGCGTACAGGCAGACGATCATTCCGACCAGCAGCGCGGCGCCGCTTTTGATCAGCATCCAGCGAAGGTCTTCGAGGTGTTCGAGAAATGTCTTTACCGGCCCGCCGCCGTCCTCCTCGGTCTCCTCTGGACGCGGCTCATCAGTGGGATCGGCCATGACACCTGCAGCTTGAACTCAATCAGGCTTTGGGCACGGCGGTAGGTGTGTTGTCAGCGCTAGGACCGGTCGTTGGCGCTTTCGGCGGAGGCGGCGGAGGCTCCTCCACCGCGCGTTCAATTTCATCGGTCACTTCGCGCGATGCCTTTTTGAACTCGGTGATTCCCTTGCCGAGTCCCTTGGCAAATTCAGGAATCCGCCTGGCGCCAAACAGCACCAGGATGACCACCAGCACCAGAACCAGTTCGCCGCCGCTCAATCCCAACACAGCTAAAGTTGCATTCATATAATCACCTATCGTCCCCGAAAATAAGCCAAGGAACACCGCTCGTAAAGCCTGAAAACCGGGCCGAGGCGCCTGCGGTTCCCGAATCCAAACCGCATCATTGCGATCCAGGGGCAACCCCAATCGCTACCTGGGGCTACAGTTCCGGGCGAAGCTCTCCCATGAACCGCACGCCTCATCCCATCCTTCTCCACCAATGGGGGAGAAGGTGCCCGAAGGGCGGTTGAGGGGATTCCGACCGGTTCATGGGGGTGGGGCGAGACTCCGTCGAGCCCTCACCTCCAATGGATAGAAATCAGGGCTCGACGGAGTCTCGCCCCACCGAAAACGCAAACTGCACCAGTGCTTGTCATTTCGGCGTGAGCAGCACGAACACGCCGCGGCGGTTCTTCGACCAGGCGGCCTCGTTGTGACCGGGAACGGCCGGGCGCGCTTCACCGTAGCTGATGGTGAAAACGCGTTCGGCCTGAATGCCCGCCGTCACCATGTATTCGCGGACTGCCAGCGCACGGCGGTCGCCGAGGGAAAGATTGTACTGCTCGGTCCCGCGCTCGTCGCAGTGGCCCTCGATCTGCACCGCCTGGTTCGGATTCGCCTGCAAGTACCTGACCACTTCGTCGATCTTGCCTGTCTCGCCCGGCTTGACCGTCGCGCGATCGAAATCAAAATAAACCGTGTTGGCCGCGAAGCGACCCGGATCCGGAGTATAGTCTTCAACATTCAGCCGCTTTCCCAGAGGGATTTGCTCTCCTATGACGGGCCTGGGATTCTGGTCTGGCGCAAGCGGCGTTCCGCGTTCAATTCCAGATGGCTCACCCGTTCCAATGGGATTTCCTGTCCTTCCCACAATCGGTGTCGGCGATTTCGGTTTGGGTTGGCAACCCACGACTCCGAATGACAAAATCAACACGGCCACTAAAAGCTTCGGAATGTTTGTGTATTTCATGGTGATTTGTAACAGGAACGTTTCATTTGGCCCAACAGGGCTGGGAACAGCTTCCTGAAGTTTGTTGAATATCCTTAGTTTGTTTGGTGGGCACGTCAAGCAAAGAGACCACTCTTTTGCCTTTCACACGTCGTGTGAAAATCACGGTGCGCGAGTTCGGCGCCCAGGAGGGGTCCTCGCCCGCCACCAGGGGCGTCATCGCGCTGCCGCCGGCCGGGACGACACATATCTCGAAGTCCCCGACCAGCCTGGTAAAAACAATCTGCTTCCCGTCCGGAGACCAATCCGGCTCGGTGCAGTTCAAGGCCCCGCCCGTGGACAGCCGGCGCATCGGTCCGCCGCCCGCCGGCACCGTAAACAGCGCCGACCTGCCCTCGTGCCGCGACGAGAAGCAAATCGTCCGGCCGTCCGGCGACCAGCAGGGCGACGACTCGGCCTCTTTCGTTTTCGTCAATTGATTTAAATTGCCGCTGTCCGCATCGCAAACATAAATGTCCGGGCTGCCGCCTTTGCTCAGAACCAGCGCCACCCGCCGCCCGTCCGGGGACGGGGCCGCGCCGGCGTTCAATCCAGGATACCGGGCAAAGGCGCGACGCGTGCCGCTCTGCAAGTCGTGCATGTAAATGTCCGGGTTCCCGGCTTTGTAGGAGGTGTAATAGAGAACGCGCCGGCCAGGCACCCAAGCAGGGTCGCGGTTGATGGTGTGGTCCTGCGTCACCTGCTGGGCGTTGTGGCCGTCATAGTCGGCGACGTAGATTTCACTGTTCTGACCCGTCTCGACCTTGAAGGCGATCTTGGTCCGCGCGATGCCGCTGCGGCCGGTGATTTTTTCCACGATGGCGTCGGACAGCGTGTGCGCCTCCGAGCGGAGCGTGCCGCCGGTGTATTTCACCGAAAGCAACGTGGTCTTGCTGACGCGGTCGGTGAGGTGGCCGGTCACGTCGCTGTTGCCGCTGCCGCTGACCAGGTATTGCGCCTTGTCCGCGCCGGTGACTTCGAAGCCCTGGATTTCCAGGTCGAATGTCAGGACGTTCAACACTTCGCCGGTGTATCCCTCCAACGAGATCGGAATGCGCTTGGATCCCCCCGCGTGCGTGATGTCGATTTGTTCCTGGGCCGAAGGCGGCGCCAGGCAGATGGCCAGTGAAGCCAGGAGAATAAACAGAGGCCTAAACGAGTGTTGATATTTCATCCGAGTAATCGTTTTGCTTTGAGATTGAAATTGATCATGAAGGTCCGCTGAGCTTCCTTGGCCGCTTCCGGGAAAGACGGCAGTTTCTGGACCCGATCCAACGCGTTTTGCACGGACTTGTCCATGGCCGGAATTCCCGACCGTTTAATCATCGAATCGGAAATCACCCGGCCATCGCGCGCAATGACCACTTTGACCTCCACCGTCGCGTCGTCGTCCGCGACTTCTTCGGGGTCGATCCAGGCCTGGTCATAATAGGTTTTCACGACCTGAGCGTAATTGGCATACGCTTCGCCGCCCGGTCCCCGCAGCTCGATCGTCGTGCCCGGCGACAAATTCTCATTGATCTTCTCAGAGGAGTCTTTGATCCGGGCCAGGAGTTGCCGGGCGGTTCGACGACGCGCCTCGGCTTCGGCCCGCGCCTTGGCTTTCGCCTCGTCCGTATCCGGTTTCGGCGTGTTCTTTTCGGGCTTGTTGGGCCGTTTTACAACCGTCGTGTCCACCTTGATTTCCGGTTTCGGTTTTTCGCGTTTGATTTCCGCCGGCGCGACATCGGGTTCGGGTTTGGCCGCCGTTTTCGGTTCCGGCGGCGGTTTGCTCTCGACTTTGGGCGGCTTCGGTTGCTGCAACGGCGGTTGAAGCGGAGCCGGCTGGAGTTGCGGCGCCGGCGGTCTCGCGTTCGGATTTCCTCCACCGGAGAACGGCGCGTCGGTCAACCTGTCCGGAATGACTTCGAGGATCGGGAGGTCGAGTTCTTTTTGTCTCGAAGACAGGAACGCCGGGCCGACGACCAAAATCAGGCAAAGGAGCGCGTGCAGCCCCATCGAAGCGATCAGACATTTTTTTTGCAACCGGTTCATCGCTTGCTTTCCCGCGCCTCGGAACGGAGCGAAATTTTTATGCCGTGATTGGCGCACATGTCCTGCACCTGGAAAACGAAATCGTACGGCGTCGATTTGTCCGCCCGGATGCGGAGCACCAGGTTGGGATTGACCCGCGCGTCGTTGACCAGCGCTTTCTCGATCTGCGGCACGGTCATCGCCTTCCCGTCGAAGACGTAGTAGCCTCTGGGGCTGATTTCGACGGTATGAAAGTCTCTCTCGTTCACCGGCCGGTCCGGTCGGCCGCCTTTGGGCAACTTCAGCTCCAGGCTCTGCTCCAGCAGGGGGGTCGTGATCACGAAGATGATCAACAACACAAACGCCAGATCGAGCAACGGCGTGATATTGATCTCGCTCAACGTCACCAGCGAACTGCGTTGGGAGAAGCGTCGCATATGGTTAGTCGGAGCCCAAGGGGACAAGTTCCAACGCCGCGAGCCGCAGGTCACGGGTCGCGGGTCGCTTTCGACTTTCGACTCTGGACACTCGACAGACCTTTCCATGAACCCGCCCCCTCACCCCGCCCTCTCCCCCTCCGAGGGGGAGAGGGTGCCCGCAGGGCGGGTGAGGGGGCGGTTCATGGTCCCAATGCGCGTCCAGAGTTGGAGGTCGAGGCTTTCCATGTACCTGGTGGGGCGACACTCCTCAAAGGTCGAGGACCGAGGGCTCGACGCATCTTCCGTTTATTCATCTTTGGCGCGGAACACTTCATCCTCGTCTCTGAGGTACTCGATTTCCATTTTGGAGACGAGTTCCTGAGCGAAGTTGTCCAATTCGACCGTGAGCGCGCGCAAGGTGTGCACGAGCCAGTTGTAGCCGAACATCGACGGAATGGCGACGAGCAGGCCGGCGACCGTGGTGATCAATGCCGCCGCGACCCCGGGGGCCATTTGTGTCAGACTCGCGTTCTGAGCCTGGGCGACGTGGCCGAACGTGCTCATGACTCCCCAAACGGTCCCCAGCAGTCCCAGGAACGGCGCGCCGCTGACCGCAATCGCCAGCAGGATCAAACCCGACTCCAGTTTCAACGATTCCTGGGCCACCGCCCGTTCCAGGGTCCGTTTCACATGCTCCGTGGCCTTGAGCGAGAGGACCGGTTTGCGCCCTCCGCCGCCGGCTGTCTTCAAGCGGGCATCCAGCTCCAGGCAACCCTCCTGATAGACCGTAAACAAGGGGCAACCTTCCACTTGAATGCGCCGATCATGGATGGCCAGCACGTTGTTCTGCTGTCGGAACTCGGCGTTGAAGAGTTGGTTCAACTTCTTCGCCCTCCGCATCTGGACCGCCTTCGACCCCATCACCGACCAGGCCACGACTGAAAAAATGAGCAACGTAAAGATGATGATCTTCGCTTCCGGGGTGGCCTGGTTCCACACGTAAACCAGCTCGTATTGGCTGGAGGCGGCCGCCAGAAAGTAAACCGGATCATTCATTTGGTTGTCGGCAAAATCCAGTGCAAACGTGCATTTTTGACCGAATTGGTTTAACGCCACACGGCGAAATGGTCAAAAACTTTTGGGCGAGTTCGAGCCGGTTAGCCCCGTCGCGCTCCAAAAAGAACGCGCTGGAAGTCCGACTCGTGTTGAGTTGACCCCGCAACTCAACAAATGATTCAATTCTTTTTCAACCTTTTTTTGAAGAAATTTTCTACCCGTGAGCTCGGCACCTGCGCCGCATTCGCCTTGTCGGGCAGGCGGTTGTTTGTTAGCGTCCGGCCCCATCGCATGAGTTCATCCGGCACGGAAAACAAGGCAACTTCTCGTCCGGTCGTTCGCCTTCAGGAAGGTGGCCTGCTGGTCGTAATCTTCCTGCTCGGCCTACTGCTGACCCTCTTCGGTGGAAGGGTCGAAAGGCCGGAATTCAAAAAAAATGCCGCAGGCGAGATCGAGAAAATCATGGTTGAAAGGAACAAGTTCTTCAATGCCCAGAACCTCATCAACCTCGCCAAGGACACCAGCTTCTTCGCCGTCATGGCAGTGGGCGCGACGTTCGTCATCATCTGCGGGGGCATCGACCTGTCCGTGGGCGCGGTCTATGCGCTCGCCTCGGTGCTGGCGGCTCTGGTGCTGCACCGCTTTGGCACAGACGGGCCGCACAGTTCAGTTTCACCCTGGCTGTGCGTGCCGTTGGGCATGGCCGTATGCATCGGGTCCGCCACGCTTTGTGGTCTGCTGTACGGCGGCATGATCGTCGCGCTCAAAGTTCATCCGTTCATCATCACCCTGGGAACCATGACCATCTACCGGGGAGTGGCCTTCGTCATCACGGCCGGCCAATCGGTCGGCACATTTGCCACGGCCTTTCCCGATCTCGTCAAGTGGGAGGTTTACGGCGGCTTGCGCCTGGTGCCGTTTCTGGTGATGGTCCTGGTGACAATCCTGGGGACCGTTTACCTGACCAGGCTCGCGGCCGGCAGGCGCATCTACGCCGTTGGCGGCAACGAACTGGCCAGCCGTTACAGCGGCGTGCGCGTCGAACGAGTGAAACTCAGCGTCTATGTCATCTCCGGTTTGAGCGCGGGCATCGCCGCGTTGCTGGCCATCGGCTACTACGGCAGCGCCTCGTCCGGCGACGGCGCCGGCTACGAACTGGACGTGATCGCCTCGGCGGTCGTGGGAGGAGCGAGTTTGTCCGGCGGCAGAGGCTCGGCCCTCGGTGCGCTCCTCGGCGCGCTCATTATCAAGATGATCGACAATGGCATTGTGATTCTCCGCATCGATCAGAGTTACAGCCGGATCATCATCGGCGCGGTCGTCATCCTGGCGGTCATGCTCGATCAGTTCAACACCTGGCTGGCGAAACGGCGGCTCACGAAAACCGTTTGAAGCTCCGGTGAGGTCGGGGTAACAATCTCCTGAGCATCAATCACTCATTGCCGCACGCGAAAGAAGCAGACCAAACTGAAAAACCGGTAGTGTCCTGATTTGGTGGCGGCGGTGCTGCGGCAGCGCCGTGCGCCGCGGCAGCGGCGCACCCACCTTAAGCAGATTAGGACACTACCGAAAAACCAGATGATTGAGCCTGAAAAAGAAATGCTATGAAGCTGAAAATCATCCTGACCATCTTCGTTGCCTTCGGCATCCTGTCAGCCCAGGCCCAGAAAAAATCCTACACTCTCGGCCTCGTGGCCAAGTCACAGAGCAACCCGGTCTTCCAGGCCGCTCGCGTCGGCGCGACGGACGCCGCCCGCGACCTCGGGAAAAAGTATGGCATCGAAATCAAAATCGACTGGCGCACGCCCAACGAAGAGGACGCGCAGAAACAGGCCGAAGCCATCGAACAGCTCGTCATCAACGGCGCCGACGGCATCGCGGTCAGTTGCTCGGACGCCAATAAACTGACCGACGCCATCAATTCCGCCGTGAAAAACGGCGTGCCGGTGGCCACCTTTGACTCCGATGCGCCGAACAGCAAACGCTTCGTCACCTACGCCATTGACGACGTGAAATGCGGCGAACAGGTGATGGACGAGCTCGCCAGGCTCATGGTTGACAAAGGCGTCGTGGCCGTTCTGGCCGGCAATCAGAACGCGCCCAATCTGCAGAAGCGCGTCCAGGGCGTGAAAAGCGCGGCGAAGAAGCATCCCGGCATCACTATTCGCGACGTTTATTACCACAAAGAAACTCCGCAGGACGCCGCCGCCCGGGTCGAACAGGTGATGCAGTCCAACCCGGACATCACCGGCTGGGCGATGGTCGGCGGCTGGCCGTTGTTTACTGACAACGCCTTGAAATGGCAGCCCGGCACGGTCAAGTGCGTTTCCGTCGATGCCCTCCCGCCGGAACTCGCCTACCTGCGCAGCGGCCACGTCCAGCTTCTCCTCGCTCAACAGGTCTATGAATGGGGCCACCGTTCCGTCGAGCATCTCATCAACAAACTCCATCTCAAGAAGGACCCGCCCAACGCCAAAGACGTCAGCGCGCTGATCCCGGTGACCCGGGACAATATGGAGGAGTTCGCCAGGAACTGGGAGAAGTGGCTGCCGAAGTGAGCTGTTTTAATCACGAACGAACACCCATCGACACGAATGAACTGAACGAACGCGAATCCGCGTCACTCAGCGCGATTAATTCCAGAAAATCTGCGTCAATTGGAGACTTTCTCCGATTCGTGTCCATTGGTGTTCATTCGTGGTTCTCAACCGGACCTGGCCACGAATCAAAAAGTTTGCGCTCTTGGGCGCCTGAAAATGGAAATCATCGCCCACCGCGGCGCGTCGCATGACGCACCGGAGAACACGTTGGCGGCCTTCAGGCTGGCCTGGGAACAAATGGCCGACGCCGTTGAACTCGACATTCACCTGTCGAAGGACGACAAGCTGGTGGTCATTCATGACGACGACACCAAAAGAACCGCCGGCGTCGCCCGGAAAGTCCGTAACCAGACCTTCGACCAACTTCGCAAACTGGACCTCGGCCGATGGAAGGGCAAAGAATGGATCGCGGAGAAGATTCCAACACTCGATGAAGTTCTGAGCATGGTTCCCGAAGGCAAACGTTTGTTTGTCGAATTCAAATCCGGCCGGGCAGCCATCCCGGAATTCCAGGCAGCCATTGAACGCTCCGGCAAAAAACGCCACCGAATCGTTGCCATCGGTTTCTCGGAACCAACAATGAAAGCCGTGAAGGCGGCCCTGCCGGAACTGGAGGTCTGCTGGATCAGCAAGTTCAAGCGCAACTGGAACACCGGCCAGTGGTTTCCCACCGCGGAGCAACTAATCAATGCCGCCCAAAAGGCCGGTCTCGACGGGGTCGATCTCGACGCTCGCGGCCCGGTCGATGTCGGGTTGGTGAAGAAGCTGAAAGCCGCAAAGCTGGCGGTCTATGTTTGGACGGTTGATTCGCCAATTCAGGCGCGTCGACTCGCCGAAGCCGGCGTGGACGGCATCACCACCAACCGACCCGGTTGGTTGCGTGACAAGCTGAAATAGTGCATGGCCTTGATTAGCTTCATAGACCTCACCAAACGCTTTCCTGGCGTGCTGGCGCTCGACCGGGTCGGTTTCGGGGTTGAGCGCGGCAGTTGCCATGCGCTTATCGGCGAGAACGGCGCTGGCAAAAGCACGCTCGGCAAAATCCTGGCCGGCATTTACACGGCGGACGAAGGTGAAATCCACCTCGATGGCAGACGGGTTCGCCCGGCCAATCCGTTGATCGCCCGGCAGCTGGGCATCGCGATGGTGCACCAGGAACTCGCGTTTTGCCCAAACCTCACCGTCGCGGAAAACCTTTGCCTCGGCGAGTTGCCAGGCCGCGCCGGCTGGGTCGATCGCCTGCTGATGCGCGAGCGTGCCCGCATGATGCTGCGCGAAATCGAGGCGGATCTCGATGTGAACCAACCCATCGGCGAACTTTCAACCGGCCAGGAACAGATCGTTCAGATCGCCGCGGCGGTCGGCACCCATGCGCAGGTGATCGTCATGGATGAACCCACCAGCTCCCTCTCCGTCCGCGAAAGCGACCGCCTGTTCCAGCTGCTGGCCCACCTCAAGCAAAGGACCATCACTGTCATTTACATCTCCCACCGGATGGAAGAGATTTTCCAACTTTGCGATACGGTCACGGTCCTGCGCGATGGCCGACACATCGCCACCGAAAAAACCGCCCAAACCAATCCCGATCGTGTGATCCAGCAAATGATCGGGCGGGAAGTGGTTTCACATGTTCCGCAGCATCTTGACCGTCCGCCCGGCAATGAGGTCCTGCGCGTGGAAAACCTTTCTTCGCCCGGCAATTTCAACAACCTCAGCTTCACACTGCGCGCGGGTGAAGTGCTCGGTTTCGCAGGACTCGTGGGCGCGGGAAGGAGTGAAGTGGCTCGAGCCATTTTCGGTCTGGACTCAGCGGCGACGGGCAGGATTTTCGTCCGCGGCATCGAACTGCCGTCCGGCTCCGTGTTGGCCGCGTTGAATGCAGGCATCGGTTTGCTGCCCGAAGATCGCAAACGTCTGGGCCTTGTGCTGACGATGAACTGCCGCGAAAACACGTCGCTCGCGACTTTGAGCCGTCTGACCCGTTTCGGTTTCGTGCGCCGGCGTGAGGAACGGTCCCTGGTCCAGCGCTATGCCGGCCGACTCCGTGTGAAGGCGCCTTCACTCGACGCGCTCGTTGCCGGATTGAGCGGCGGCAACCAACAGAAGATCGCGCTGGCCAAATGGCTCGCGCGCCAGTGCGACATCCTCATCGTGGACGAACCGACGCGCGGCATCGATGTCGGCGGGAAGGCGGAAATCCATCAGTTGCTTGACGAACTCGCCTGCCAGGGCATCGCGCTGCTCGTCATTTCCTCCGAGCTGCCGGAAATCATGAATCTCAGCCGACGTATCCTGGTCCTGCGCTTTTCGCAGGCAAATCTGCTCCGCCTCATGGCGGGCGTGCAAGTCAGTTCTTCTTAGTTTCCGTCCGGTAACTGGCCACGACCCAGTCGCTCAACACCTGGTCGGGCGCTCTCACTGCGTCGACATCGACCGTAAATTCCGTCCGTCCGGTGTTTTGAGCGATCAGTTTCAGGCCGAATTGAAAGTCCTTGAACTTCTCGGCGCACAAATCGCGGATCGGCCTGGACTGCTCCAGCGCCTGTGACACCAAAGCGTCGGCCGCGGCGTCAGTAAAAACCATTTTCAAGCCGTGACTCTCGCAAAACCGCTGCGCAAACTCGTGCACCAGTTGCCGCATGACGACACGCTCTTCCTTTTCATGCTCGGCGAGCAACTTCTCCAATTCGGCGGGCGGATTGTCCACCAGCTCGCGCGTGACGACAAACCGCTTCACCGCCGTCGACGGCAGCTCGAATTTCAAATCACGGAAGACGCGTTCACCCACGGTCATCAATCCGCGCGCGCCGGTCTTTTCCTCCGTCGCCAGCTCAGCGATGCGCCGCAAACCGTCGTCGCGAAACAGCACTTCGATGCCGTAAGCGGCGAACGATTGCTCGTATTGGCGGATGATACTGCCTTCTGAGGTCTTCAAAATCTGGAACAGATCATCGACGTTGAGTTGCTGGCAAACCACACGCACCGGCAGGCGTCCTATAAACTCGGGCTCGAAACCAAAATCAATGAAGTCGCGCGTCTGCGCTTCCGAGAAGACGCCGTCCTCCTCGATGGCTGCCTTCGATGCGGCGGCAAAGCCGATGGTCGCTTCGCGCAACCGTTTCTGGATGATCTTGTCCAACCCGCCAAACGCGCCGCTCGCGACGAACAGGATGTGTTTGGTATTGATGGTGGCCGGCTGCTTCCGGCCTCGTCCCTGGGTCATTTCCATCATTGCCTGAATCTGCCCGGCGATATCGTGCGGCGCGCGCGCGGGCACTTCAGTTTCCTCCATCAGCTTGAGCAGGTTTGTCTGGACGCCGCGCCCGCTCACGTCGCGACCGGTCATGTTCGGCGCCGCGGCGATCTTGTCGATTTCGTCGATGTAAATGATCCCGTACCGCGCGCGCGCCACGTCGCCATCGGCGCGGCGCACCAGGTCGCGCACCAGGTCCTCCACGTCGCCGCCGACGTAACCCGTCTCGGAAAACTTGGTCGCGTCCGCCTTGACGAACGGCACGCCGATGAGGTCCGCGATGCTGCGAATCAAATAGGTTTTGCCGACGCCGGTCGGCCCGATGAGGATGATGTTTTGCTTGGCATAGTTCGACTGCGCCTTTCCTTCCATGGCCAGCCGCACTTGATGGTAATGGTCGCACAATGCGACGCTCAGAACCTTTTTCGCCTCCTCCTGTTTGATGACAAAACGGTCGAGATAAGCCTTCACGTCGCGCGGCTTGTAATCGAACCTGAATTCGCCGCCCTCAACCCCGGAGTCCAATGCCTCCGTCGTGCTCGCCGGTTGGGGCCTGGGAAAAGCTGACACATTGCCCGCGGGACAATGCTGGCGCATGAACTCCTGCAACTGTCGCTGGAATTCCTCCGGCGACGGCGGTCCGTTGAAAATCGGTTTTTGCATATCAGTCAGATAATTGCGGTAAACAGAGTCCAGGATTGGTCAGGAGTCAAATGACAAAGAGAACAATAAATCGAAGCCACGCTTTTGCCGCCCATGATCCAATATGTCACTGTCCCCGCGAATTTCTCTGAACGAACCGGAGTGGCATGGGGAAAAGGCCCGCAGGAAATCTTCCATGAAATCCGGACAATCCGTGTTAAAAATTCCGCCATGAAACACGAAGACATCATAAACCTGCTTGGCTCTCCGCCAAACTTGTCCCCCAAAACCCGAGTGACGAGCCGACGGAGGAATTGTTGGAACGCATCCGCCAGCCCTCGAGGTAGTGATGAAGCCGATCAAAGTCTCTGAACTCATTGAAGGGCTCGAGTTGGATTCCGAAGAGCGCGTGACCCGCGTCGATCTGCAGAACAGTTGCGTCGTCTCGGTGGACCGGTCGTTGCTCAGCGCCTTCGAGGAGGGCGACGAGGATGTCGCCAGGAACCTCCCGGACTGGCAGAAGGAGGAAGCGGAGATCGCGCGGGCCATGGTGGAGGACTCCGGCGACCGGTTCGTGCGTGCACCGGACAAGTTTGAATTTCACGAATATCGCCACATGGAGCGATTCATCGGTACGGTGGAAGACGCCGAGGCTGTCGAGCAACTGTGGCGAGCGATCAAGGGCAAAGGCGCGTTTCGCTACTTTAAGGACACGGCCAGCCGCCTGGGTCTCCTGGAGGATTGGTATCGGTATCGGGCCGACGCCATGAAAGAGTTCGTCATGGACTGGGCAGAGGCCAACAATATTCGCTGCGAGGATGACGTCAAAGGTAGAAAGGGGAGGGCTCGAAGAAATGAACCCTGAACAGACCAGGTCGAGTTAGAAGTTTTGACCAATCCGGTCTCGGACCGATGACAGGCCGTCATCGCGCCTGAACCCTCTCCTGCACTCGATACTTCCGCTGCATGTAAAGTTCGTCGGCGACCTGATACATGGCAATCGCATCCTTTTCGAGTTCAAGGTCCGAGTCATCGGGCTTATCCGCACGCGCCATTTCGGTGATCTTGGGATTCCCGCCATAAAACTCGGCCTTCTTGTTGAGGCTGAGCACCACCATCCGGTCGTCGCGCATCAGGCCGATGTCGCGGTTGTGGTTGATCAGGACGCGACCCTGCGGTGGCGGGTTCATCAACAGGTCATGGCCGAAAAACAGCGTGTCGTAAGGGCGCCCGATCAACCCCAGAATCGTCGGCGCGACGTCCAGTTGGCAACCCAGTTGCGGCAGCCGCGCCGGTTTCTTTGCCGCCGCGGGACCCAAAACCAAAAAAGGGATTTCATAGGAATGAATGGGGATGCTCTGGCTGCCATAGACGCGGGCGCCGTGGTCGGCTATCACGACGAAGATGGTGCTTTGATAGAAAGATTCGTTCCTGGCCGTCTTGAGAAACCCGCCCAACGCCCAGTCGGTGTATTTCACGGCGTGCTCGCGCTTGCGCGCGTTCGGATCTTCGGGAATCCGGCCCGCAGGATAAGTGAACGGCTTGTGGTTGGAAACGGACAGCACGGTTGCCAGAAACGGTTTTCCCGATTTGGACAACGCGCGGCACTCCTCGATCGTACGCCGGTAAAGGTCTTCATTGCAAACGCCCCAGATGGTTGCGAACGTCGGATTGGGAAAATCCTTTTGTTCAATGAACCGGTCATAGCCGTTGTTCACTGCGTAGGAACGCATCCCGTCGAAAATACCGCGACCGCCGTAGAGGAAGACCGTTTCGTATCCATCGCGCTTCAGCACGCGGGCGATGGTCTCGACGTTCTCGGAACGGTCGCGCTTCACGATCGAATCGCCGGGCAACGGCGGGAACGACGACAGAACGCCTTCAAAACCGCGCACGGTGCGATTGCCGTCGGCATAGAGGTTGGTGAAGAAGAGCCCCTCTTCCGAGAGTTTGTCCAGTTCCGGCGTCAAAGTCGTTCCCTTGCGTCCGAGCGAACCCCAGAATTCCGAGCCGAGGCTCTCCTCCAGCAGGATGACGACATTCAATCGCGGATTGGCCGGACTGCCGGCGATCCGGCGCCGGAGGGAATCGGGCGGGCCCTCAAAATCGGCGCCCGGTTCGGCCAGCAACCGGCGCGCGCGCCGGAACGCCTCCGTGCGCGGCAGGGTCGGAAAAAACGCGGCATAATCGAGGTTGCGCGACCACGCGGCGGTGATCAGCGACGCCATGCCGTTGTCGGCGATTTCGTTGATGACTCGCTCCTTGCTTAAACGGGTCTCTGAGACTCGAACGCTGAGCCATAATCCTGCCGCCAACGTCAACGCGCCGCCCAAGTGCAACGCCCGGCCAGTTGCACTCACGGGCGTCTCCCACATCCGGCGCGTGACTTTTTGCGAGACAAACACGATCCCTGCCGCAACCAGCGAGCAGACCGCGATGATGAGCGGCACGGGATAAGTGTCCCAGATGTTGATGAAGACCTCGTGTGGATAGAGCAAATAATCGATGGCGACCGTGTTGTAGCGCGATTTGAATTCTTCGAAAAAATAGTACTCCCCGATCAGCAGGAAGACTTCGACAGCCCAGGCAACGAAATAAACCAGGAGAAACAACAGCCGGTGCGGCAGGAAGCGAAACAGCCGGTGCGGCAGGAGCGCAAACCAAAACACCAGCGGCAAGGTCATGAACAGCGCGACTGTGATGTCGATATGCAAACCGGCCGGAAAAACCTCGAGGGATTCACCGATGGGCGCGGGCGGTCCAAAACCGAATAACAGGACCAGCCGCAAAACGGAAAAGCAAACCAACAACGCTGCGAAATGAAAACCGGTGAAACCAAAACGAGAATCAAGCCAGGCACGGAAACTGTTTTGAGGAGTGCTGCTCATTCGCCAAACGCGGGCAGGCCCGGTCAACCGCGCTGCGGCGCAAACGCGATCACGCTCAGGGGCGGCAGGGTAAACTCGGCGGAAAACGGCTGATTGTGTGCCTGAAGCTCCTGCGTGGTCACGCCGCCGAGATTCCCCTGATTGCTGCCGCCGTAAATCTCCGAATCGCTGTTCAACACTTCGCGCCAGTAGCCGCCTTGAGGCAGGCCGACTCGATAACGCGTTCGCAACACCGGCGTCAGGTTCAGAATCACCAGCACGCGACTGGTCTGCTCCTTGTTCTGCCGCAAAAACGACAGCACGCTGCTTTCGTGGTCGGAGCAATCCACCCAGAAAAAGCCATCGAAGTCGTAATCGTTTTCCCACAGCGCCGGCTCGGCGAGATAGAGTTTATTCAGGTCTTCCACC